>DASYBP010000521.1:0-2093 GCA_036500715.1 Rhodopila sp. | reverse complement strand
CACGCACCGACCCATTGGCATCGGCGTGGCGGAACGCCTCCGCCACCGCGGCATACATCGCCCCAGTCAGCGCATTCTTCTTCTCCGGCCGGTTGAACAGGATTTCCAGCACCGGGCCGGCCTGGGTGATCAGAACGTCGCTCATTGGCTCCCCTCAAAATGAACGTCAGCCGATCAGGTCATGCACCTGTAATGTCAGGGCTTCGACCAGATCGGTCATCTGCCGCTGCACAAACAGAAACTCCGGTAGTCGCTCGATCCGCGCCTCATCCAAATACAGCGATCGGGCGATCTCGATCTGCAGGACATGCACGTCATCGCTCGGCCGTCCATAGTGCCGGGTAATGTAGCCGCCAGCATAGGGGTCGTTGCGGCGAACCAGGTAGCCTTTGCTGGTCAACAGCATTTCGGCCGCCCGGGTAACCCGCGACGCGCAGGCCGACCCGTGCAGATCACCCAGGACGAAATCGACCGGCCGGGCAATCGCCCGCTTCACCTGGCTGCTGGACGGCATCGAATGACAGTCGATCACCAGGCAGTAGCCGAACCGGGACCTGATGTCCCCGATCAACCGCTTCAGCGTATCGTGATAAGGGCACCAATACCGGAAGATCCGCCGCTCTGCTTCGGCAAACGCCAGCTTCGCCGAATAGATGGCCTCGCCCGACGCAACCACCCTGGCGATTGTCCCCAGGCCCGCGCTGACCCGCGAACTCGTGGTATTCACCCACTCCGGCAGCGGATCGGTGAACATCGCCTGATCCAGTTCCCAGGCCTCCCGATTGGCATCACAGAACGCGCGGGGAAAATTGGCCGCCAGCAGTGCCGCGCCATGTGCGGGCGCCGCGCTGAACAATTCATCGACGAAGCAATCCTCGCTGCGCCGCAGACTCAACGCGCATAGGCGAACCCCCGCCATCAGATCCGCCGAGTAGATCCGCCCGGAATGGGCCGAGGTAAAAATCACGGGTGAGAATGGCCGCTCCGGCGCGAACAGACGGAACGAGCTTTGTTCCTCGGCTTCAGGCAGGGTTGCGGGGCCGTCCATCAGCACATCAAAGACGCTGTGGATCAAAATGTCACTATACAGAATGCAGCCGTCGCTCGAGCCGCGCACCGGCCAAAACCCGCTTGCAACCGCTGCCGGTTTGCGCCGACAAAGTCTCATGGCAACGCACTATTATACTGTCACCTGGGACCAGTTGCATCGTGACGCCCGCGCCCTGGCGTGGCGGTTGATGGCGTTGGGTCCATTCTCCGGCATCGTCGCGATCAGCCGCGGCGGACTGATTCCGGCCGCGATCGTCGCGCGGGAACTCGATCTTCGCCTGGTCGAAAGTATATGTGTCGTTACCTATGAGGACGAACAGCGCGGAGAACCGATCGTTACCAAGCCGGCGGTGGCGGCGGGCGACGGCACCGGCTTCCTGATCGTGGACGATCTGGTCGATTCCGGAACCACGGCCCGCGCCGTGCGCGCCCAACTGCCCGGGGCATATTTTGCCTGTGTCTACGCCAAACCCGAGGGACGCCCGACGGTGGACAGCTTCGTTACCGAGGTTTCTCAGGACACCTGGATCCTGTTCCCATGGGACACCGAACCCCAGTTCATCGAGCCCTTGGCCCGCCGCGGCCCCGGATAGACACAGCCACAGTTCTCTCGCTACACCCGCCCATAAGTATCCTGCAGCCGAACGATGTCGTCCTCTCCCAGGTAAGCGCCAGACTGCACCTCGATCAGCGTCAGCGGGATCCGCCCAGGGTTTTCCAGCCGGTGCACGCAGCCCAGCGGCAGGTAGACGCTCTCATTTTCACGCACGATCAGGGTTTCCTCGTCGCGTGTCACCCTGGCGGTCCCATTGACCACCACCCAGTGCTCCGCGCGATGGAAATGGCTCTGCAACGACAACTGCCGTCCCGGTGACACGACAATGCGCTTGACCTGGAAGCGGTCGCCCTGGATCAAACTCTCGTAGTAGCCCCACGGACGATAGCAGCGGTTATGCGCCACGGCCTCCGACCGGCCTTTCGCCTTCAGATACTCGACGATCTTCTTCACGTCCTGTGCCTGCCCGCGATGCATGGCGAGGACA
>DASYBP010000520.1:0-7597 GCA_036500715.1 Rhodopila sp. | reverse complement strand
GTGGTGTTCGACTCCGAAATGATACCGAACAGCCTGATCTACCCGGCCTAAGAGAGACGAGACGACGATGTCCGCGGCCCTTAGCAACGATGCCACCGCCCAGTTGCAGGCGCTCTACGCCGAGATGCAGCCTCGCAGCCTCTACCCGCTCTGGGAAGTGCTGGGTGCGTTGGTCACGCCGACACCGCGCTCCTCGGCGCAGGTGCATCGCTGGACCTATGCCGATGCACGTACCTACCTGCTGCGCGCCGGCGATCTCATCACTGCCGAAAAGGCGGAACGGCGTGTCCTGATCATGGAGAATCCCGGGCTGCCCGGATCGTCCTGCGCCACATCCAGCCTGTACGCCGGACTGCAACTCATCCTGCCGGGCGAAATCGCGCCCTGCCATCGTCACGCCCAGTGTGCGCTGCGATTCGTGATGGAGGGCGAGGGCGCTTTCACCGCCGTCGATGGCGAGAAAGCAATCATGCGGCCGTTCGACCTGGTGCTGACGCCGGGCTGGCAGTGGCATGACCATGGCAATGCGTCGGACCAGCCGATGATCTGGCTGGACGGGCTCGACATCCCACAGGTGCTGCTGTTTGACGCGAGCTTCGCCGAACATCTGCCTACGTCTGCCCACCCTGAAACCGTTCCGCCGGGCGATACGGCGTTGCGCTACGGCCGGAACCTTCGCCCGCTACGTGGCACCGCCGCGGACCGGCGGCAGGGGTCGCAACCGCTTTTTCACTATCCCTATACCGAATGGCGGCCCAGCCTGCGGGCCTTGGCAGGGGCCGGTGATCCCGACCCGCATTTTGGCTACGCGCTGGAGTTCACCAATCCAGCCAACGGCGGCGCGGTGATGCCGACGATCTCCGCCCATGTAAGGCTGCTGCCGGCCGGCTTCACGTCGCGCCCGCGCACCGCGACCGATGGAACGATTTTCGTCGTGGTCGAAGGGACCGGCACCGCCAGGGCCGACGGCCAAGACATCGAACTGCGGGTCCGAGATACGGTGGTGATTCCGTCGTGGCGGGAAGTGAGCGTGCACGCCGACACGGATCTGGTGCTGTTCGGCTACTCAGACCGCACCGCCCAGGAGAAACTCGGGCTGTTTCGCGAACACCGCGCCTAGGCGCCTGACGATACCGCGGTAATTCTCACTGCCCCAGCGGCACGATGGCGCCGCGGGGGATGCCGCCCTGGTCGAGCCTGGGCAACTGGGCGACGTCCCAACCCCCGCCCAATGCCTTGACCAGCAGAATCACCGCTTCGATCCGACGGCGTTCGATATCGACGTCATTTCGTTCGTTGCTCAGCGCAAAGGTCTGGGCGGTGATCACCTGCAGATAGGCGTCTTCGCCACCAACGTATCGATCGGAGAAGGTGCGTAGTGACCTGTTCGCCGACGTCACCGCCTGACGCTGCTGCTTCGCCTCCAACCCCAGGATCCGTAGCGCGGCGAGGTTGTCCTCCACCTGCTGGAAAGCGGTCAACGCCGTTTGCCGGTATGCGGCAACGTTCCCGTCGTACGCTGCCCGCGCCTGGTCCGACTGCGCCCGGATTCTCCCGCCATCGAACAATGGCTGAGTGAGCGAGGTGCCCACGGCCCAGAACAGGCTCGGCCAGCCGAACCATGTCGCCGGACTTGTGCCCTCGAACCCCGAATTCGCGCTGAAATTCAGCGACGGGTAAAACGCCGCCTGAGCAATGCCGACCTGCTCGTTCGCCTCTGCCATACGACGTTCCGCGGCGGCGATGTCGGGTCGACGCTGCAGCAGTTCGGACGGGATGCCCGGCGGAATTTGCGGCGCCCGAAAATCGAGCGGTGCCGGCGGCAGGCTGAACGCGGCTGGCGGCTGACCAATCAGCACAGCGATCGCGTGCTCGTATTGGGCGCGCTGAACGCCGATGTCCGTGTCCTGCACCCGCGTCGTGTCGACCTGCGTCTGCGCCTGCTCCACGTCCGATATCGGCGCGTAGCCACCCGACTGGCGGTTCTTCGTGAGGCGGAGCGCATTGGCATAGGCCTTGACCGTGTCATCCAAGAGGCGCTGTTGCGCGTCGGCACTGCGCGCCTCGACATAATCCAGGGCGAGTTCGGCATGCAGACTAAGATCGGCCGTCGCGAGATCAGCGGCCGTCGCCTGTGCTTCTTCACGCGCGGCCGCGACCGTACGCCCGATGCGTCCCCACAGGTCCACCTCGTAGTTGAGATCGAACGGCAGTTGCAGTTCGCCCTCGGGCTGCGGGTTGGGAATCAAGAAATACGGCTGGTGGCTTGAATCCCGTAACGAGGTGGCGGATGGGCTGACCGAAATGGTCGGGAACTCGGCGGCACGCTGGTAGCGGATCATTGCCCGGGCTTCGCGGAAACGGGCCTCGCTTTGTTTCAACGACTGGTTCGCCTCGGTCAGTTCATCCTCCAGCCGGTTCAGCTCTGGATCGCGGAAGATCTCCCACCACTTGCCGCGGTAGAGCTTATCGCTGGGCTGCGCCGGCCGCCACGTCCCCGCGGTGGGGTAGTCGGCCGGTGTAGCTTCCTTGAAAGTGGCAGTCAGCGGCACGGACGGCGTCTCGTATTTTGGTCCGACCGTGCAAGCCGTCAGCAGCAACACAAGTGGTGCCGCAAGCCGACCAAAAGCCAGATGCATCAAGTCGCTCCGGCCGGCTTGCTGCTGTCGACTTGAACTTCATTGCCGCTGATCAGCGAATCCGAAGGATTGACGATCACTTGATCCGTCTGGCGAAGGCCGGAAACCACTTCAACCCTGTCGCCGTAGTCGCGGCCGATGGCGATGTGCACCAGTTCCGCCTTACCGTTCCGTACCACGCCGACGCATAGCCCTTCACTGCGGAACAACAACGTATTGGCCGGTATCGTCACCGTCCCTTCACGTCCCGGCAGCCTGAAATGGACGAACGTATAAGCGCCAGGCAACAACTTACCATCCGCGTTGTCCACGTCCACTTCGACCAGCAATGTTCGAGACGACGCGTTGATCGCCTCGTTGGTACGAACAAGAGTGCCGCGGAATTCCTGGCCGGGATACTCGTCGAGCGTCACTGTCGGTGTGGCACCGATATGCATGTCCGGCACGTAGAGCTCCGGTACCGAAATATAGATGCGCAGCGTCCTGGTCGCCGCCATATGGAATAACTCGGTGTTCGGCGAGCCGGCGCCGGCGTTGATCAGGTAGCCGACATCGGTGTTGCGCGCCGTGATTACACCGTCGAACGGCGCGTAGACGCTTTCGTACGACTGTAGCTGCTCCAGCCGACCGACGTCGGCCTGACGCGAAGCGACCGTGGCCTGCGCGGCGGCGTAGGCACCCGCAGCATTGTCGCGCTCCTGCATTGACACCGACTGGGTCTTCAGCAGGCTTGCCGTCCGTTGGGCCGTGATCTCGGCCAGTTTAAGGTTCGCCTCGGCCGTTGCCAGATCAGCCCGTGCCTGGCGCAACTGCTGGTCCACTTCCGGTGTTTCGATCTGGGCCAGAAGCTGACCCTGGTGAACCCTCGCGCCGATGTCGAAATACCAGTGTTTCAGATAGCCATTGGTGCGGGCATAGATTGGGGCATCGGTGAAGGCCATGGTCTGCCCCGGCAGCACCAGTTCCTGGTCGGGGGCGCTGGGCTTCGGGTACACGACATTCACCGTCGGCACCGCCGCCTCCCGGGTCTCGGTGGCCAGAGCGACTTCGGCGGTGGTGCGATTGTGGATGCTGAGATAGATCCCGACACCGACCAGAAGGGTTACGCAGCCAATGACCACCAGCCCGACCCGGGCCCGAGACTTTCCGAGCGGCGATGCCGGTTCGCCTTCGCGCGTCGCCTGATCCGGGGCTTCCGACCCGTGTTGTCCCGGTACTTCGAGCATCACGACATCCAGTTCCTCACGCCGTGTGGGTGGGGGCGCTGGGCGTCGGGGCTGGTCCCGGTGGCGTGGCGTCCCGTTTGCTGTGCAGCAGGGAGAAGACCAACGGAACGAGTCCCAGCGTGGCGAGGGTCGCCATCAGCAGGCCTCCGATCACCGCGCGTCCAAGCGGTGCGTTCTGCTCGCCGCCCTCGCCCGCACCGAGGGCCATCGGCACCATGCCGATGATCATCGCAGCCGCGGTCATCAGCACTGGACGGAAGCGGGTGAATCCGGCCTCGATCGCGGCGCGTACCGCGTCGCCATGCTCCGCGAGCCGTTCACGGGCAAACGAGACGACGAGGATGCTGTTGGCGGTTGCAACACCCATGCACATGATGGCGCCCATCAAGGCCGGCACACTCAGGGTGGTTCCGGTGAAGAACAGGAACAGCACGATACCGGCCAGGGCCGCCGGCAGGGCAGTGATGATAATGAAGGGATCGAGCCAGGACTGGAAATTGATCACGATGAGGAGATAGACGAACAGGATTGAGAAGCCGAGGCCTTCAAGCAGATCGGCGTAGGCCCCCCGCATCGTTTCGAGCTGCCCGCGGATGGTGACGAAACTGCCCCGTGGCAGAAGATGGCGATTGGCATCGACGATGCGAGTAACCTCGCGGCCGACGGCCCCGAGGTCGCGTTGCTGTACATTGGCATAGATATCGACCACGCGGTTGATATTGTAATGATCGACCGCGGCCATCTCCTGCGACCGGTGAATCGTTGCGACATTGGCTAAAATGGACGGCGACCGCTCGGCCGATCCGGTGACCGGCAGGTCCTGCAGGTCCTGCAGCGACTGAATGTCATATTGCGGCGCCTGGGCAGCCAGCGAGTAGTTGACGCCGTTGCTCCGGTTCAAGAAATACAGCGGCGCGGTCTGAAAACTTCCGCTCAGCGTGTTCACCACGCTAGTGGCGACATCACGCTCGGACAGGCCGTTCTGCTGCGCCTTCGTCCGGTCGACATTGACCTCGAATACCGGATAATCAAAGTCCTGCTGGACCCGCGCATCGACGATGCCCGAGACCGAGCGGACCTGTTCAAGAATTTTGTCCGCCACCGCACGATTCGCATCGATGTCGGCGCCGGTGATCTGAATGTCGATCGGCGCCGGCAGGCCGAAATTCAGGATCTGCGTGATCATATCGGCCGGTAATGTGTAGAAGGTGACCGCCGGGAATGCGCGCGCCAGGGCCAGACGGATCTTTTTGACGTAGCCCTCGGTCGGACGGTGATCGGGCTTGAGCGACACCATGATGTCGGCGTCGGCAGCGCCGATCACCCCCGAGGTGACGTGGGTCAGATTCATGCCGCTGTAGGGCAAGCCGATATTGTCGAGAATGGTTCCCATGTCGCTTGGCGGAATGATCTCACGGATCTTGGCCTCGACCAGATCCGCGATCCGCGCGGTTTCCTCGATACGGGTTCCGGTCTTGGCGCGCATGTGCAGTACGAACTGGCCGCTGTCCGTATTAGGAAAAAAGTCCTGGCCAAGCCACGGCACTAGCGCGAAGGCCGCCATAGATGCGAGCAGGAACCCCGGAATGAACACAATGCGGCGGCCGACCAGTACGGTCAGCGCGCCGCGATAGCCGAGACGCAGCCGCTCGAAGCGGCGTTCGAAGCCGCGCTGCAGCCACACCAGGGGATTGCGCGACGGCGCAGAGGCATGCGCCTTCGCCCGCAGCAGATAGATCGCCATCGTCGGCACCAGGGTTCGCGACAGCACGTAGGATGCGATCATGGCGAATACCACGGCTTCCGCCAACGGCACGAACAGATAGCGGGCAACACCGCCGAGCAGAAACATGGGCACAAACACGATGCAAATACACATCGTGGAGACCAGCGCTGGCACCGCGATCTGCGAGGCGCCTTCCAGAACCGCGCCACGGCGGCCGAAGCCTTCCTCCAGGTAGCGTTCCATGTTTTCGATCGTGACGGTGGCATCGTCGACCAGGATGCCGACGGCGAGCGCCAGTCCGCCGAGCGTCATGATGTTGATCGTCTGTCCCAGGAAGCTGAGTACCATAATTGACGAGAGGATCGAGAGCGGGATGGAGACCGCGATAATCAAGGTGCTGCGCCAACTGCCGAGGAAGATCAAAATCATCAGAGCGGTCAGACAGGCAGCGATGACCGCCTCGCGTACCACGCTGGAGACGGCCGCCTTGACGAAAATCGATTGGTCCCCGAGTGCTTCAATACGGAGTTGCGGCGGCAGAGTCTGCTCGACGCGGGGAAGCATGGCGCGGATGCCGTTGACCACGCTGATCGTGGACGCGTCACCCGCCTTGATGATACTGACCAGCACGCCGCGACGCCCGTCCTGCCGCACGATATTTGTCTGCGGCGAGAACCCGGTGCTCACGGTCGCGACGTCGCGCAGATAGACCGTGGCGCCGCCGACGGTCTTGATCGGCAGGTTGTTGAGTCCATCGACCGTGACCGGGGTCCCGTTCACATGCACGTCGTACTCGAATTGCGAGATCTTCGCCGTCCCGGACGGCAGCACCAAGTACTGCTGCTGCACGGCATTCATCACATCGGACGGCGACAGCCCCTTCGCCTGCAAGAGTTTGGGGTTGAAATTGACCGCTATTTCACGCTGCTTGCCGCCGTACGGGTAGGGCACCACGGCGCCGGGTACGGTCACCAATTGCGTGCGCAGAAAGTTGAGCCCGATGTCGTTGAGTTCCTGCTCCGACATACCGCGACCGGACAACCCGAGCTGCAATATCGGCACGCTCGACGCGCTATAGTTGAGGATTTCCGGCGGCTCTGTCCCAGGCGGCATTTGCCGGACCAGAAGCTGCGCAGCGGCGGTGACCTGGGCGTTGGCAGTATCAAGGCTGGCATTGGGCTGCAGGAAGATCTTGACGAGTGCGATGCCATTGAAGCTGGTCGATTCGATGTGCTGGACATTGTCCACCAGCGTCGTGAGTGAACGCTCATAGCCGGACGTCAGCCGGCCTTCCATTTCCTCCGGGTTCAGGCCGGTATAGGTCCAGACCACCGCGACGACCGGAATATTGATATTGGGAAAGATGTCGGTCGGAGTACGCAGAATGACCAGTGGACTCAGGATCAGGATCAACAGTGCCAAAACCACAAAGGTGTACGGTCGATCAATCGCGATCCGAACAATCCACATACAAGCAAGCTCCCGGCGTTCGGGCTGTGACGACCTAGCCCAGACGGCGCCTGCGTAAGATCACGGCTTTAATACGGTTTCGTCAATCGAGCGGCGCGATTACCTTTTAGTCATGTTTCCGGGCGGCTTTCTGGGAGAATCTGGCGTCAGGGAAAGCCGTTGCGTTTCCGATGTCCTACGGGCGTGAATACATGCCCGCAAGCTGTCCGTCCTTTCCGTCAAAGATTTGCGTTCTCGACTGAAAGGCGAATTTCGCCGATCAACAGGTTCTGCCGGAATTCCCGCCAGCAAGTATAGCCTGAGGTCGGATTTGCGCGCGGCAGCGAGGACGGAGGAGGTTGCGCAATTCATCATAGCCTCGACAGAACGGGTCAGCCGACCGTGGGCACTTGAATCCACGCATATGCTGCTATTGATGCCACGGTGATCCTTGCTGAGGTAGCGGCCGCCCCACCGACATCGTCGTCATGGACCATCTCGGCAGCCACAAAAGCTAAGCCGTTCGGCGCGCTATCCGAGCCACCGGGGCGAATTTT
>DASYBP010000519.1:0-2282 GCA_036500715.1 Rhodopila sp. | reverse complement strand
ATGGGGCGATCGATGTACCGGGTATGATTGAACAGGGCGTGGGGCCTGGTGAAATACGCGGCGCGGCTGGCTCACGCCGGGTGGGGCATGGCAAAGAGCGTCCCACGATGGTTATTATTATTGGCACGCTGGGAAAGCGGGGACGGTTATGCGCCTGAAGGACAAAGTTGCGATCGTCACTGGCGGCGCCCACGGCCATGGGTGAAGCCGAGGCTCGCCTGTTTGCGATTGAAGGAGCCAAGGTCATTGTCGCAGACATCCTCGGAAGTGATGCCGAGCGCGTCGCCGCCGACATCCGGGTTGGTGGCGGGGAGGCCACGGCTGCAAAGATCGACGTCACCAGCGAGGCGGAGTGGAAGGATCTGATCGCTGCAGCGGTGGCGGCTTTTGGCAGGCTCGATATCCTGGTGAACAACGCCGGCATCTCAGGCAGTTCGGTTGGCGATCCTGATGGGCTCGAGGGTTGGTACCGCAACCAAACCAGCGTCTTCCTCGGCACCAAACTTGCCGCCGAGCAGATGGCGAAAAGCGGCGGAGGGTCGATCGTCAACATCAGCTCGATCATGGGATTTGTCGGCAGCGCCAGTGGCCATCCTCCCTACCACGCGTCCAAGGGTGCGGTGCGGATCTACTCCAAAGCCGCGGCCGTGCGGCATGGCCCGTCCGGTGTCCGCATCAACACCGTGCATCCCGGTTACATGCCGCCGATGCTGAACGCCACCAATGCCGGCGAGCGCGATGACAAGATCGCGATGACGCCGCTGCGGCGGATCGGGAAGCCCATTGAGGTGGCTTACGGCGTGCTGTTCCTGGCGTCTGACGAAGCCTCGTTTATCACCGGCACGGAGCTGGTGATAGACGGCGGCTTCATCGCACAATAAGGCAGCGAGACCAGTTGCTTTTAAAGACCAACTAAGTACCGTTTAGCCTGTCACCGCGGCAGTCGGAAGGCGCAGATCACGCGTGAGGTGGCCGGACTTGACCCAAACCTTGGAGCCGTCCGGTCCCGCGATGGCGCGCAATCTTGCGCCCGACGGTAGCCTCAGCCACGAAAGCGGAGCGAACTCCTCGCCGGCCTCGCTGAAGCTGCCGTCCAGAACCAAAAGCTCGATCCCGCCCTGAGCCGACATGTCGATCACCACTGAGGGCGCCCAGTGTTCCAGACGGACGCGCTCGCCAGCGTTCTCGAACAACGAGGCCAACTCGACGCCGGGGCGACCCGGTGCCGGCGCGAAAGCGAGCGCCAGAGTATCGACGCGCAGCTCTGTCCGGTCGTCGGGGTCGAACTGCCAGAGCTTGACGAAGATCGTACAACCTGGCTCGGACCCGGGTGTATGGCGGCTGGTTGGCGGGTTGAGAACATAAGTGCCCGCGGGATAGTCCCCATGCTCGTCCTGAAAGACCCCGTCCAGCACCAGGAACTCCTCGCCGCCGCCATGCGTGTGCGCCGAAAAATGGCTGTGCGGGACGTAGCGCACGATCGACGTTGCGCGCGCCACTTCATCGCCGATGCGATCGAGCATTCGCCGGTCCACCCCGGGAATGGGCGACGGTGTCCAGTCTAGCCGGGCGGCGTGGATGGCGGCGCGAGCGCTGAAGTTTGAATTAAGGTTCATGGCAGGCCTCCGATTAGGCTCCTAATCCGCCACCCATTAACTTGTCAGTAGCCAAAGTGTTGGTTCAATATGTTCGGCCCGTTGCTGTTATCGCCTTCGCTGACGGCTGCGAGCACAGCTGATTGGCCAACTTTGTATCGGTTTCCGTCGGGGTGAAGGGGGGCCCCAGCACGTTCGACGCGCTCGCATCCGCGACGAGCGTGTTCGCGTCTGACACGAGGAGGAAGCCTTCCTCGATTGCGCTGTTTGCAGCCTCCGTGACAACGCAAACATAGCCGGCGAGAGTGCCGTACCGTTCTTCGAGCGACGGGCGCGGATCCTCTGCTGCTGCGCGGTTAGCCTGGGTGTCCCAGAAGGGCCAATAGCCTCCGCTGTTGCCCGCCCCAGCAAAGACCTGGCCGACGCTTCCCGGGCCGCTACTTGCATCAGGCCCATACCAGCCGGTTGTGGCCAAGTTCCAACCCACATAAGTACCCGAAGGGTTGCTATGCTCAGCGATCAGAAACCCAACGAAACGGGGAGACGCGAATGGCGAACGTTCTATCGCACAACGAACGAGCCGCAGCGACCTGGGGGTCAGGCGGACGGGATTACGACCGGATCAGTGAACTCGTCTCGGACGCGGTCGCTCATCTCGTCAACCGCATCGCTCCGCAACCCGGCGAG
>DASYBP010000518.1:0-4792 GCA_036500715.1 Rhodopila sp. | reverse complement strand
CCGGCCGCCAGACCACGATATCGGCGATCTTGCCATCCTCCAGCGAGCCGACATGGTTCTGGATGCCGAAAGTACGCGCGGCGTTGATGGTGTATTTCGCGATGTAGCGACGGATTCGGGCGTTGTCGCCCTGCCCTGGCCTGTCACCCGCCAGTGGGCCCCGCTGGTCCTTCATTTTCGACGCGAGTTGCCAGGTGCGGCAGATCACCTCGTGGATGCGGCCCATGCCCTGGCTGTCGGACCCCAGCATGGAGATGGCACCAAGGTCGTGCAGCACGTCCTCGGCCGCGATGGTCTGCGCGCGAATGCGGCTTTCGGCGAAGGCGACATCTTCGGGAATCGCCGGATTGAGGTGATGGCACACCATCGTCATGTCCAAGTGTTCGTCGAAGGTGTTGACCGTATAGGGGTTGGTCGGGTTGGTCGATGACGGCAGGCAGTTGGCGGCCCCGGCGACGCGGATGATATCGGGGGCATGGCCGCCGCCGGCGCCCTCGGTGTGATACATGTGTATGGTGCGGCCGCGGATCGCCGCCAATGTGTCCTCGACGAAGCCGGATTCGTTCAGCGTATCGGTGTGCAACTGGACCTGGAAATCCATCTCGTCGGCGACGGACAGGCAGGTGTCGATGGTGGCGGGCATCGAGCCCCAGTCTTCGTGGATCTTCAGACCGAGGCAGCCGGCGGCAAGCTGCTCGCGCAGCGACTCGCCGCGATGGGAGTTGCCGCGCCCGAGGAAGCCGAAGTTCAGCGGCCAGGCCTCCGCCGCCTGCAGCATCTTGCCCACGTTGAACGGCCCGCCGGAATCGATGCCGACGGTGATGGGGCCGAGCGAACCGCCGATCAAGGTGGTGACGCCGCTGGCGATTGCGTGCTCGCACAGACCGGCGGAGTCGAAATGCACGTGCACGTCGATGCCGCCGGGGGTGGCGATCATGCCCTCGCAGTCGCGCACGGTGGTTGCGGCTGAAACGATCAGACGCGGATCGACGCGGTCCATGATCGCAGGGTTGCCAGCCTTCCCGAAGCCCGCGATGCGGCCGCCGCGGATGCCGAGGTCGCCCTTCACGATGCCAATCACAGGATCGATCAGCACGACGTTGCAAAGCAGCATGTCGAGCGCGCCTTGTGCGCTGGTAACGCCGGCGGCGAGGCCGATGCCGTCCCGCAAGGTCTTGCCGCCGCCGTGCAGGCATTCGTCGCCATAGTGGGCGTGATCGTGTTCGACGACGGCGATCAGCGAGGTATCGCCGAGCCGGATCGAATCGCCGGAGGTTGGGCCGTAGAGAGCAGCGTAGTCGCGGCGCGGGATGCGGGCCAAGACCGGGTATCTTCAGGCGCCGCGGAAACCGGCGGCGCGGGCGCGCGCCACGGCCGCGATCCGGCCGGCGTCATCAAGGCTGCCGCCCTGCGTCAGGTCGTTCAGTCCGGTGAGTTCGTGCCGGCCGCCGAAGCCCACGAGGGACACTTCTCGAAGTTGTCCCGGCTCGAACCGCACGGCGGTCCCGGCGGGGATGTCCAGGCGAAGCCCGTAGGCCGCGGCGCGATCGAACTCCAGCGCGCGATTCACCTCGAAGAAATGGTAGTGCGAACCGACCTGAATGGGCCGGTCGCCGGTGTTGACGACGCGGACCTGTGCCCTCGGGCGTCCCGGATTGAGTTCGAGATCGCCCGGCAAGGCAGTAACCGCGCCGGGTTCTAGGGTGTCGGCTGGCGCGCCTTCCGGCGGGCGGATCGGTTCGTGCACGGTCACCAGCTTGGTGCCGTCGTCAAACATGCCTTCCACCTGCAGAATCGGAATCATCGCGGCGACGCCTGGAAGCACGTCGGCCGTGGTCAGGATCGTTGAGCCGTAGCCCATCAGATCGGCCACGGAACGGCCTTCGCGCGCGCCTTCAAGGATTTCGTCGGAGATCAACGCGACGGCTTCCGGGTGGTTCAGTTGCAGTCCTTTGCCGCGGCGGCGGCGCGCCAGTTCGGCCGCGGTGTAGATCACCAGCCTTTCCATTTCCGTTGGCGTTAACAGCATGTTTATACTGCCTCAGGTTGGGCCTCAGTCGGCCGCATCGAGAGCGGTTCGGTCATGCAGCATCGCCCTCGACCAATATTCGCACCCGCCCGTCCGTCACCATGCCGCCCAGTCTGGCGATATAGTCGTCCGCGGGTGCCTCGAGGGCCACCAGTAATGTTTCGCCTTCAAAGCGGACGCGCCAGTGCAGGTTGCCGGCGTGATAGCCAAGCTCCACCGCATCGGCAATCGAACGCGGCGACAGGCGCAGCCACTGCTGCGCGGTGACGCGCACCACGACGGCTCGTTCGGGTTCCAGCAGCAGCACGGCGCCGTCGAACAGTTTCTGATCGCGCGGCAGCGTGATGGCGAGATCCTCGCCGCCGCGTGTCTTCGCGCGCATCCGGCGGCGGCTGATGTCTACTGGCGCCAGCATCAGGACATCGACCGCGCCTCGGTGTTCGAGGTCGTGCAATGCTTCGGCGAGGTGTGCCTCGATGCGACTGCCGAGGACGCGTTCGATGTGCTGCATGACGCTCCGCGCGCGCCCGGCCACCGGAACGGCGACCGGGCGACAAAGGCTCACCGATGGGTAGCGGTCTCGTTCGGAATTCCGTCCATCGGGCACTCCTCGGTACCGACGGTCGGGCGGGTGATGGCCTCCACCATCTCCCGCGTTGCGTCGGGGTCGGCAATCCACTTCGAATAGAAGTCGTAGGGGCAAGCGGCCACGCCGCGGTTGCCCTCGCCGGAGTTGATCTTGCCGGTGTAGCCGCGGTGCAGCAGCTTGAACAAATGGTTCTCCGACTGGCCGGTGCGGCGGAAGTCGCGGATCAGCGATTTCGACAGCGCCGCGTACTGGACGCCGTAGTCTTCCTCGCCGCACTCGCCCAGCGTCCGGCCGTCGAAGCCGATGATCGCGGAGTGGCCGAAATACGAATAGACGCCATCGAACCCGGCGGCGTTAGCCACCGCGACATAGGTGTTGTTCGCCCAGGCCATCGCCTTGGCCATCAGGATCTGCTGTTCCTTCGCCGGGTACATGTAGCCTTGGCAGCGGACGATCAACTCGGCGCCGCGCATCGCGCAGTCGCGCCAGATCTCCGGATAGTTGCCGTCGTCGCAGATGATTAGGCTGACCTTGAGGCCCTTCGGACCGTCCGAGACGTATGTGCAATTGCCGGGATACCAGCCCTCGATCGGCACCCACGGCATGATTTTCCGATACTTCTGAACGATCTCGCCTTTGTCGTTCATCAGGATCAGCGTGTTGTACGGCGCCTTTTTCGGGTGTTCCTCGTGCTGTTCGCCGGTCAGCGAGAACACGCCCCAGACCTTCGCCTTACGGCACGCCTCGGCGAAGATCTCGGTTTCTTCGCCCGGCACCATCGAAGCGGTCGCGTACATCTCGGCGCTGTCGTACATGATCCCGTGGGTCGAGTATTCCGGGAAGATCACCAGATCCATTCCCGGCAGCCCCTGCTTCATGCCGATCAGCATGTCACCGATCTTGCGGGCGTTGGCCAGCACCTCGGCCCGGGTGTGCATCCGCGGCATCTTGTAGTTCACCACCGCGACGCCGACGGTGTCGTTGCTGCTGCTGATGTCGCCGTGTAACATTCAGTCCTCCTACTTGCGCTGTTTCGCTGTCTTCAGACAGCCATATGCCGGTGCACGACATCGTCGGTCAGACCGGCGATCGCGTCCGAGGCGACGACGCGCCCCTTCTCCATCATCACGAACGCATCCGCGGCCCGGCGCGCGAACGCCACGTTCTGTTCGACCAGGATAACCGTGATGCCAATTTCCTTGTTGAGGCGCACAATCAACGCCTCGATCTCTTCAACGATACTAGGCTGGATACCCTCCGTCGGCTCGTCGAGCAGCAGCAGTTTCGGATCGGCCGCGAGGGCACGGGCGATGGCAAGCTGCTGTTGCTGACCGCCCGACAACACCCCGCCAGGCCGATCGAGATTCTGCGCCAGGTAGGGAAACAGGCGGGCCACGATGTCCGGCACCGCCCGTTTGCCGTCACCGCGAGCGAACGCACCCATCAGGATATTTTCGCGCACCGAGAAATCCGGAACGATCTCGCGCCCCTGAGGCACATAAGCGATGCCGAGCCGGGCGCGGCGAAAGGCTGGCTGCGACACGATGTCGGCGCCTTTCAGCTCAATGCGGCCGCGCATCCGATCGATCAGGCCGATGATGGTTTTCAACAGCGTCGTCTTACCGACGCCGTTGCGGCCAAGCACGGCGGTGATGGCGCGATCGGCGACGTTCATCGTCACGCCGTGCAACGCGTGGCTCCGGCCATAGAAGCTGTCCACATCGTGCAATGCCAGCATTCAGGCCGCCTTCCCGCTGATGCCGTGGGAACCGAGGTAGGCGCGACGCACCGCCTCATTGCTCTCGATCGCGCCGATGTCGCCCTCCGCCAGCACCCGTCCGAGGTGCATGACGGTGATCTTCTCGGCGATCTCGCGTACGAACGCCATGTCATGCTCGACCACGAGAATGGTGTGCTGGCCGCGCAGGCCCTTGATGATCTCGGCGGTCTTGTGGGTCTCGGCCTGGGTCATACCGGCCGTCGGCTCGTCCAGCAGCAGCAGCTTCGGGTCCTGCACGATCAGCATGCCAAGCTCCAGCCACTGCGTCTGGCCATGACTGAGGTTCGCGGCGAGCGCCTCCGCGGCATCGGTGAGGGCGGTCAATTCCAGCACTTCGTTGATGCGGCGGCGGCGTACGCGCGGGATGCCGATGCTGAGGTTGGCCATCACGCGC
>DASYBP010000517.1:0-2834 GCA_036500715.1 Rhodopila sp. | reverse complement strand
CCTGGCCCGCAACGAAGCGGCTGCTCGGGGTGCCTTTGACGGTTTGTCCCGTCGATGTCACTCAGACCTGGGGAAGGAAACCGCGATGTTGTCCGTGCCGGACTTGAAGACTAGGGGCCGTCCACACATGGTATTACATCCATCCGCCGTCGACCACCCATAGCTGGGCGGTGCACATCCGGCTGTCGTCGGCGGCGAGCCACAGGACCATCCGTGCGACATCCTCCGGCATCACCTTGGTCTTGAGGCACTGGGCGCGCATCAACTCGGCTTCGGCGTCCGGCGTCAGCCATAGATCGAGCTGCCGCTGCGTCATGATCCAGCCCGGAATTACGCAGTTGACCCGGACGCCATGGAGGCCGAGATCCCGCGCCATGCCCTTGGTCAGCCCCTCGACCGCCGCCTTGGCGGTGGTATAGGCCGGCATGCCGCCCTGCAGCCTGTGCCAGGAGATCGAACCGAAATTGATGATCGACCCGCCACCGGCCTGGCGCATCATCGGCGCGACCGCCTGGATCGCGAAAAACTGGTGGCGCAGATTGGTCGCCATCCGTTCGTCCCAGTATTCGACAGTAACGTCCTCGAAGCTGTGGCGCTGGTCGTTTGCCGCATTGTTGACCAGCACGGTGATTGGGCCCAGGCGCCGACCAACCTCGGCGATCGCTGCTTGCAACGCTGGAATATCCCGCACGTCGCGCGGTAGATACAGCGGCGGCGCCAGTCCTTCCTGGCTCAGGGTCTCGACCAGCCGCGACGCCGCCGCGTCGTCAACGTCGAGGAACGCGACCCTTGCCCCGTGCCGAGCAAACTGTCCGACCTCCTCGGCGCCGATACCGCTGGCTCCGCCAGTGATCAGCACAACGCGGTCGCGCAGACTTGGATAGGCGGCGTACCTCGCTGTCATTCCAAGCGCTCCTGCAAACGGCGCACGGCTTCGGCGATCGTCGCCTCGGCCGATCCGCCGATATCGACGACGATCGGATGCTCATCCACGCCAGGTTCTTCCAGGGTCGCGAACTGGCTGTCCAGCAAGGCCGGCGACATGAAATGCCCCTGGCGCGCCCGCATCCGCGCCGCGATGAGATCTTTCGAGCCGCGTAGGTACATCAGCATGGCATCGGCGCGGCGGCCGATCAGGATATCCCGATACGCCCGCCGCAGCGCCGAACATGCCACCACCGCCGAGTGCCCCGCGGCCCGCAGTTCGTCCTCCCGCGCCGCGATCGCCCGCAGCCATGGCCATCGGTCTTCGTCCGTAAGCGGCGTCCCCGCCTGCATCTTGGCGATGTTGCCCGGAGGATGAAATTTGTCACCCTCCAGCAGCATCCAGCCCTCCTGGCGCGCCACACCAGCGGCGATGGTCGTCTTGCCGCTGCCCGACACGCCCATCACGACAACAATCGTCACTTCTTGCCAGGTTCGTGGCCAGGTTCGACATGGCCGCCGAAGCCGAACCGCATCGCCGACAGCACCTTTTCCGCGAACGTGTGCTGCTGGCGCGACCGGAAGCGCATGAACAATGACGCGGCCAGCACTTCGGCCGGCACGGCTTCCTCGATCGCCGCCTCGATGGTCCAGCGGCCTTCGCCGGAATCCTCGACCTCGCCGGCGAAACTCTCGAGCTTCTCGTCTTTCGCCATTGCGTCAGCCGCGAGGTCAAGCAGCCAGGAGCTGACAACGCTGCCGCGCCGCCAAACTTCGGCGATATCGCCAATGTTGAGGTCGTAGCGCTCGTCTTCCGGCAGGCTGTTCGACGCCTTGTTGCGCAGGATGTCGAAACCTTCCGCGAACGCCTGCATCATTCCGTATTCGATGCCGTTGTGGATCATTTTCACGAAATGCCCGGCGCCGATCGGCCCGGCGTGAATATAGCCTTGTTCGGCGCGCGGATCGCGACCCTCCCGTCCAGGCGTCCGGTCGATCGTGCCGATCCCCGGCGCCAGCGTCGCAAAGATCGGATCCAGATGCCTCACGGCCTGCACCTCGCCGCCGATCATCATGCAATATCCGCGCGTCAGCCCCCAGACACCGCCCGAGGTGCCGACATCGACATACCGAATTCCCTTGGTGGCGAGCGTTTTCCCCCGCCTGATGTCGTCCTTGTAGAACGTATTGCCGCCATCGATGATGATGTCGTCCTTGCCCAGCAGCGTCGATAGCGTCTCGATGGTGTCCTCGGTGATCTTGCCGTGCGGCAGCATCACCCACACCGCTCGGGGCGAACTGTCCAACTTGCTGACCAGATCGGGCAGACCGCTCGCCGTCGTGGCCCCATCCTTGCCGAGAGTGTTGATCGCCGCCTGATTGGCGTCCCACACCACCGAGGCATGCCCCGCTTGCATCAGCCGCCGCGAGATATTCGCGCCCATCCGGCCCAGTCCGACCACGCCGATCTGCATCGTCATCCTCCGTTGCTGTGCACCCACTGGGATGAGCCCACTGGAACGCGCCCAAAAGCGAGTTGCTCTCTCTCACCGCCAGCCTGCCACATGCGGTCCCGATGGCAAGGTGGCGCGATTTATCACGAACAAGTTATATCCATCGGCTGCCTGAACCCGCCGCGATCCGACGCCGCCTTGCCGGAAGCTGGCCCGGCCGCGCATTGAAAAGCGCGGGGCACCTGCCTTTGTGCTGCAGGTGCCGTCGCAAAGCGAAAATCGGCGACGGAAACGCCATACCGAGGAGACCTGACATATGGCTCAAGACCATTCTGACGCGAAGCGTGCCCGGGTCGTCGGCCTCAATCACGTCGCGCTGGAGGTCGGCGACGTCGAGCAGGCGCTCGCATTCTATGGGCGGATCTTCGACTTCAAGCTGCGCGGAAGATCGGCGGG
>DASYBP010000516.1:0-2528 GCA_036500715.1 Rhodopila sp. | reverse complement strand
CTCCAGCAAGGGCAGGGTTTCGGCGATCTGAACGGCCTGACCCGGGTCGGGCGCATGGAAGTCCCAGGGCGCCGCCAACAGGGCCAGGCCGCTGATCAGGTCGGGGCGCCGTTGCGCCGCGGCGACCGCCAGGGTGCCACCCATGCAATAGCCCGCCAATACGGGCCGAGCGCCGGCTAACCGCGCGGCAGCGGTCATAGCACGTTCGAGCCGGCCGGCGACGTAGTCGGTCAGACTGAAGCGGCGTTCCACCTCCTCCGGCCAGCCCCAGTCCAGCAGTAAGGGTCGCACGCCCTGCGCGGCGAACCAGCGCAGCATCGAATGCGCCTCGGCCAAGTCAAGCACATAGGCCCGATTGATCAGGCTGGGGACGAACAAGACAGGCATGGCGCCGGCGGGCCCGTAATCGCGCAGCTTTGTGTCGCCTTCCGACCAGATGGCAGGCGGATCGATCAGGGTGCGATGCCAGGGGTGCCGGCGATAGGCCGCGATGCCCTCGATCAGCGCGGCGTCCTGGCGCAGCGTCTCGGCCACCACGGCGGGAGGAAACTCACTTTCGCGGCCTCCGTCCTGGACCGCGCTTTGGATGGATCGGAGGATGGCCGCGCTCGAGCGCTGCCAATCGGCGTTCCAAAGTGGCGACGTGGCGCGCGAGACGTTCGATCTCAGCATCGCGAGCGTCAGGTGCAGCAGCAGCGGGCGGGGTCCGCGGCGCATCAGCGGTCCTGGCCTGTCCGCCCGCTCCGTCATGCCGATCAGTGGCCGCGGAGCCGTGTCGGAAGCCGTGCCCGGCGGCACCACGTGGCATGCCGCGCAGCAGGGCCGACATCGTTGCGGCCCACAGCGCCATGACCGCCTGCCAGGATTCGCGCAGTTCCGGATCCGCCGCTATGGCGGTCAGTTCGCTCTGCCATAGCGTGATCCAATCCTCGGCCAGCTTGCGTGGATCGGGCAGATCCGACGCGATACGGGCGCGCGGATCGTTGCCGGCGAAACCGGAATTTTCCCGGTTGGCATTCCATTCGCTGGAATCGCGTCCGGTGTCATCGAGCCCGGCGTCCACCGTCATACCCCATACATCCTCCTCGCGGGCCGGAACATAGGCGCGACCGACGAAACGTCAAACCGGCGCGTCTGTGCAGGATCAGGGTGAATTCACCCTATCGCAAGTGCGAAATACGCGGTAGGGAGACTGCGCTGGTGTCCGGTCGCGGTGAAGCGTGAGTCGCGAAGCGATCACGGTTGCCGCGTGAATCGGCCACTTAAACAATGTGCGACGTATCGCACTTGTCTGATGCGCGATACTAGTTGCGAGGTTTGAATGGCTGTACCCCTCAAGACCGTGCCGGAGGTGAAGGCCGGTGAAAAGCCCCCCGTCGTCGTCAAGAAATATGCCAACCGACGGCTGTATAACACCGAGAGCTCCAGCTACATTACGCTGGACAACCTTGCGGACATGGTGCGGCAGGGCAGGGACTTCGTTGTCTATGATGCGAAAAGCGGCGACGACATCACCCGCAGCGTCTTGACTCAGATCATCGTGGAGGAGGAGGGGAAGGGACAGAACCTGCTGCCGACGAATTTTCTCCGCCAGCTGATCGGTTTGTATGGCGGATCCATGCAAGGGTTGGTGCCAAAGTACCTTGAGCATGCCATGACCTCGTTCGCTCAACAGCAGGAGCAGATGCGAGCGGCGATGCAGAAGACGATGGGGACGCTGTTCCCGTTCGGGAACATCGAGGAGGTCGGGCGGCAGAATATGGCGATGATGGAGCGTGCATTCAGCATGTTCACGCCGTTTTACCGGGGAACCGAACCGACCAATCCGTCTGACGTGCACGGCTCCGAGATTGAGGCACTGCGCTCGGAAGTCGAGCGGCTGCGCAAGGAACTGGAAATCGCCAAGAAGAAATAGCACGCTGCCCGGGTGGTTGCGGCCCTACGATCGGGCGGCGAGCCTGGCAGCGGCGATGAACGCTGCGATCAAAGCAGCGTCCTTTACCCCCTTCCGGCTCTCCACACCGGATGAGACGTCAACCGCTGGCGCGCCGGTTTCCCGTATCGCGGTCGAGACATTTCCCGGTGTCAGGCCACCCGCTAAAATCCATGGGACCGGTGCTATCCAGCCGCGGAGCAATGACCAGTCGAAGGTGGTCGCGTTTCCGCCAGGCCGATCCGCACCGGCAGGCGGCCTGGCTTCCAACAAAACCCGGTCGGCGTGTGGTTCGCCTACGGGCAGATCCGCGCTACCGCTGATGCCGATCGCGCGCCAGATCGGCAGGCTGAACCGGGCCCTGATGGCCTCCAGCCGATCCGCCGCACCGTAGATCTGCAGGATGTCCAGTTTGAGCCTGTCAAGAACTCGGGCGATCGTCGCTTCGGTCGGATCGACGAACAGGCCGACACGCGCTGGCCCGCCCACATGGCGAGCGGAGAGTACGGCCGCGGCCTCGGGTGTGATGGAACGCGGCGAGGGCGGGAAAAAGACGAACCCGACCCAGTCGGCGCCGGCCCGGACGGCCGTGTCG
>DASYBP010000515.1:0-6964 GCA_036500715.1 Rhodopila sp. | reverse complement strand
CCAGGCTGCTGTGTCATTTATCGTATCGGTAGGCGCCTTCGCTGTTCCGCTGATGTTCGGCGACGGCCGATATGATCACCTGGGCATAGGCGTAGGGATATTCGTCGGTCATGGTGAGATGGACCTGAGAGGCCATGTTGGGCGGGGTGATCGCCCGCAAGCGTTCCGCTGACCCGCCGGTCATCAGCAGCGTGGGCTGGCCGCCGGGCAAATTGACGACGCCCAGATCGGCGAAGAAGACACCGCGGCGGAAGCCAGTTCCAAGGGCCTTGGCGGCGGCTTCCTTTGCGGCGAAGCGTTTGGCGAACGTGGCGGCCTGGATTGTCTCCGAACGCCGAAACGCCTTGGCTCGCTCGGTTTCGGTGAACACGCGCTCGAGGAAACGGGCGCCATGGCGGGCGATGGCTTTTTCGATGCGGCGAATGTCGCAGATGTCGGCGCCGATGCCCAGGATCATGTTACGGCATCATCCGCCGGTTGCCCGTTCGACGCCTTTGATCGCCTTCAGGCCACGCAATCCGACGATGACCTTGGACAGATGAGCGGTGTCTCGCAGATCGACATCGGCGAGCACCTCCATGAAATCCTGCTGGCGATTGACGATTTTGAGGTTGACGATGGCGCCGTCCTGCTTGGCGATGGCGTTGGACAGATCGGCGAGCGCGGTTGGCTCGTTTGCCGCGATCACGCTGATGCGGGCGGTATGGCCGGCGCGTTTGGAGGCCCCGCTGTGGGAGGCCCCGCTCTGGGAGGCTCCGCTCTTGCCAAGTGCCTCGTAGTTCCATTCGATATCGATAAACCGCTCCGGTGTGGCGGCGAACCCGGTCAGGGTCTGGCAGTCACGGCCATGGATGGTGACGCCTTTGCCGGTGGTAACGATGCCGACGATCTCGTCGCCGGGGATCGGGTGGCAGCAGCCGGCGAAGCCGAATGCCATGCCTGGAACCAGGCCGGTGACCGGCATGTCCATGTCGTGCCGGGCCGGGGCTTTCCCGCGCGGCAGCATGGGCGCGACCATCCGAGGCGCGCGTGCTGTCTGCCGCAGTTCCGGATAGGCAGCATGGACCACATCGCGGGCCACGAGGTTGCCGTTGCCGACGGCGATATACAGCTCCTCTGCAGAGGCGACCTTGAGCGTCTTCAGGGCCGGCTCGAGCGCTTTCTCGGACCCGTCGACGCCGGCCTGGCGGAAGGCCTTGGTCAACTCGACCCTGCCGGTGTCGCGGCTTTGCTGGCGCTGCTCCTGATGGATGAAGCGGCGGATGCGGGCGCGGGCCTTGCCGGTGACGACGAAACGATCCCACTGCGGCGAGGGGGTGCCGCCGCGCGCGGTCATGATTTCCACCTGGTCGCCATTTTCCAGATGGTGGCGCAGCGGCATGAGGCGGCCGTTCACCTTGGCCCCGACACAGGTGTCGCCAACCTGACTATGCACCGCGTAGGCAAAATCGATCGGGGTGGCGCCGCGTGGCAACTGGATCAGTTGGCCTTTCGGGGTGAAGCAGAAGACCTGGTCGGCGTAGAGTTCCAGCTTAGTATTTTCCAGGAATTCATCGGGCGCGGCTGAGTCGTCCAGGATCTCCAGCAGGTCCTGCACCCAGCGGAAGCGCTGCACGTCGGTGCCTTCGACCTTCTTGTCGGGCGCCTTGTAGACCCAGTGTGACGCGACGCCATTCTCCGCGACGTCATTCATCTCGGCGGTGCGGATCTGCACCTCGATCTTCTGATTGCGCGGCTGGCGCAAGGTGACGCCGGTGTGCAGCGACTGATAGCCGTTCGATTTCGCGGTCGAGATGTAGTCCTTGAAGCGGCCGGCGATCACCGGAAACGCCGAGTGCACCGCGCCCAGCGCCGCGTAGCAGTCGGCCTTGGTCTCGACGACGATGCGGAACGCCATGATATCGGACAGTTGCTCGAACGCAACGTTGCGGCGATGCATCTTCTCCCAGATCGAGAACGGCGATTTTTCCCGACCCATGATCTCGATCGGTTCGACGCCGACGTCGCGGCAGACCTCGATCAACTCGCGCCGAACCTCGTCGATCACGTCGGCGCCCTGTCCGCGCAGGAAGTTCAGGCGGGCCACGATGGTGGCATACGCTTCCGGCTCCAACTGGGTGAACGCCAGCGTCTGGAGTTCGGTCTTGATCGCGTCCATACCGATTCTCTCGGCTAGCGGAGCGTAGATTTCCATCGTCTCCCGCGAGATGCGTTTGCGCCGTTCCGGATCGCGCACAAAATGCAGGGTGCGCATGTTGTGCAGCCGGTCCGCGAGTTTCACCAGCAGCACGCGGATGTCCCGGCTCATGGCGAGGACGAGCTTGCGGAAATTCTCCGCCTGTTTGGTGCGGTCGGACTGTAGTTCCAACCGGGTCAGTTTCGTCACGCCATCGACCAGGCCGGCGATTTCCTTGCCGAAGCGCGCCTCGATCTCGGGGAGTTTGGTTGGCGTGTCCTCGACGACGTCGTGCAACAGTGCCGTGGTGATCGAGGCCACATCCAGCCGGTACCCCACCAGGATGCCGGCGACGGCGACCGGGTGGGTGAAGTAAGGGTCGCCGCTTTCCCGGCGTTGCGTGCTGTGGGCTTGCTCGGCCAGGGCGTAGGCCGCGTCGATCAAACCGGTGTCGGCCTTGGGATCATAGGCGTGGATCTTACGCGTCAGCTCGCATTGCGGGATGGGGTTTGGTCCGGGTGGTTTTGGCAGCTCGACCAGATCGCCGGGCGCAGCCAACTTCACCGCTGCACGAGTGGGGGTCGGCGCGGACTGGTTCATCTCACCGCCGAAGCCCCCGCTGTTCATAAGCGGCTACCGAGCGGCTCGGCCGCCGAGTTCTGCCTCGATGGCGGCTTCCAGGTCTTCCGGCGAGAGATCCTCCCCGCCTTCGTTGGGCAGTCCGGCGGTTTCCTCGTCGGCCGCGACGTCCTGCAGGCCGAAGATGTTCTGATCGGTCGGGATCAAGTCGAGCACTTCCTCGTCCGCGGGCTCCGGCTCCGGCGAGCGGGACAGCGACTTGATCAGATCCTGCTCGATGCGGGGGAGTTCGATCGTCTCATCGGCAATTTCGCGGAGCGCGACTACGGGGTTCTTGTCATTGTCACGATCGACCGTCAGTTCTTCCCCCCGGCTGATGTTGCGCGCACGCTGCGCGGCGAGCAGCACAAGTTCGAAGCGATTGGGAACTTTCTGAACGCAGTCTTCGACGGTGACGCGCGCCATGCGCTCATTCTCCGCTATTGAATGGTGGGGAACAGTCCACTTAAGGGAGTTGGCTGGATTTTGCAAGTTATATGGTTGCAATGCAGCGACGCGGCCGAACCGACGGCGATGGCGCTGACGTAGGGACGGTGACTGTCCGCCAGTGCCTGTCCCCTGGCACCTTCCCCTGGGCACCTTCCCCTGGGCACCTTCCCCTGGGCAGCTTCCCCTGGGCACCTTCCAACCGGCGGATTTCCGCGGCAGACTTGGGGCGGCAACCAGAGGAGCCGCCGATGGACGCTCCACCATTCGACCAGGCCCTGCAATTGCGGGCGTCGGACATCCTTGATCGCTGCATCGCCTGTGGCGCCTGCGCCGAGGTCTGCCCAATGCCGAGCCCTGCCGGGATTGACACGGCTGACCCGAAGGGGCTGACCGGCGGTATCCTGACGCTGCTGCGAGGCGGAACGCACGCCGATGCTGCCCGCTGGGCCGAGGTGTGTTCCGGTAGCGGCCATTGCATCGCCGCGTGCAAATATGGCGTCAATCCGCGCCTGATGCTGGCCTTGGCCCGCGTTGCCACTTTGCAGGAAGCGGCGCCGGCGGAGCGGCGGCAGGTGGCATTCAGCCGGTTCGGCGCGATGACCAAGGGCGTGCGCGTGCTGTCGCGGCTGCAGCTTTCGCCGGAGACCTTGGCCCGTTTCCGTCCCGAGAGCGACGACACCCGGGCGGCGGAGGTGGTTTTCTATACCGGCTGCAATGTCTTGAAGACACCGCACATTGCGCTGCTGGCGCTGGACATTCTGGACGCAATGGAGGTTCCCTACCGGGTGATGGGCGGCCCTTCGGCCTGCTGCGGGGTGCTGCAGTTCGGGGCCGGCGACCTGGCCACCTCCGGCCGGGTGGCTTACCGCACGATCGACCGCCTGGCCGCCGCGGCCCCGCGGGCGCTGTCCTGGTGCCCGACCTGCCAGGTGCAACTGACCGAGATTGTCGCGCCTGCCCGGCCGGCTTCGCCGCTGGACATGGCACCGTTCGTCCGCTTCCTCGCCGAACGGCTGGACACGCTGCGACCGTTGCTGAAACGCCGTGTCGAGAAACGGGTCGGACTGCATGAGCATCCGGGCAACCCAGGGGTTCCAGAAGCGGCGCAGGCGATCCTTCAAGCCATTCCAGGGCTGGACTTCGTCGATCTCGCGCAGCCGCGTGTGGGATATATGTGCAACAAGCTTTCGCCGCTGCCAGCGTTCAAGCGGGACGTGCACCGAAGCCAGTTGCAAGCCGCCGCGGATGCCGGGGTCACCACGCTGGCCGGCATCTATCACGCCTGCCACCGCGAACTGTGCAGCCACGAGCGGGACTGGCCGTTCGAGGTCGTCAATTTCCTCGAACTGGTTGGCCAGAGCATGGGTCTGCACCGTCCTGACCTGTTCAAGCGATTAAAAATCATGCAGGACGTGGACGCGATCCTGATGGACGCCGCCCCGCTGGTTGAAACGAACGGTCTTGACCTCGACGAGGCCCGTGACGTGGTCTTGCGCGATATGCTCTGGGAACAGCCGCTGGGATTGGGACGACCGGGGCCATCCATGACCTGAGCGGCGCGACGGGTCAGGTCGGCGGGGGCGTCTCGACGGTTTCGATCACGCGAAGACGAACGACCGTGAGATCGCCGATGGTCAGGCGTTCCACATGGCCCGATCGCAGCGCCAGCCGGCCGATCGCGAGCCGCCCGATCGCCAGGGCGGCGACCGCCACGGCACCCAAGGCGAGCGCGCCGATCGCCACGGCACCGACCGCTCGCGCCCCGGTCGCCGCGAGGGCACTTGCAGATCGGCGGACCGGCTGTTCGGCGATCTGAGCCGGAAGCGCGTTCGAAGAGTGAGCGAGCATCGGAGACCCCCTGGAAAAACCGATGGTTTATCCCGTTCGACCGGACATGCCCATCCCGCCGGGTGCAGAGCGCCTGATTTCCCGTCTGGGCGCATAAATCCAATGCGGCGCGGCGCCATTATCCATGAGGACGAGCGGGTACATCTGGGTTTGCATTGAAGCCGGACAGCTTGCCCGACTGCAGATGGGGAGAGTTCCGATGAACGCGATTATCCGGGCGGCTTTATCCGCGTTGCGTCTGGGGTCGACCGTGGCGACATTGGCGCAGGGCCTGCCGCCGGGGTTCGTGCAGCAGATCTACGGGCTGGGCTGGTAGCTGAGGCATAGGCGAAGGTTAATCGGGCTCAGCGAACAGATCGCGTGAGGACGTGGGGCGCATCCAGCCGACCTGAGGCCGGCCGCCGCCTTGTTTCGCCGGGCGGCTTCTGGGCCGGAGTTTTGGCGGCCAGGAGGCTACGATCCAGCCGGGCAGCGGCATTCGGGCGCCGTATCTGCCCAGAAACAAATCTCCCAGCGCCGACCGTCGGCGATAGGTGAGCCAGCGCTGGGCCAGGTGGAAGGGCCGGTCATGCAGCATGTGGCAGCGCTGGCACAGGCCCTTGAGGTTGGAGAGCCGGTTGTTGGCTGGATCGTTGTCCAGATGTGCGGCGGCCAGCACCACGCGGGTCAGGCGCATGTGCGTGGCGTCGATCAGATCGGGCCAGCGGGCCTGACGGCCACGCCGGTCGCGCCACGTCCGCGCAACCTCGTCAAACCAACGCCCGTCGGGGAGGCATCTGATCTGCGCCAGGTGCGGGCGTCGACACTTTTGGCAGCAACCACCGGCGCGTTCAAACCGGACCCGCCGGCTTACCTCCGGCCAGTTCGGCGGATAGAGCACGCGAACTTCAGGTCGGATCGGCATGCGGCACTCCACGCCGAGCGGAGTGCGCGGAGTATCCAACGCCGCGATGTCCGCCCGTTCCATGGCTCGAGGTTATACGGCGGCCAGGAGTCGCGTAAAGTACGGCCTGCGACAATCGCCCGGAGAGCGCAAACACCGAGCCGGTAGCCACACAGGGCAGTTGTTACATCGGCGGCTTCAGGCCGTCCTTGCCGACGACGACCGCGACCGCGACGAGACCGCCATCGTCCTGCTTCTTCGCCACCACGAACACCTTGCTGTCGGGCCGCAACTGGTCAGGCGTGGTGGGGGTGAATTCGACGATCTTCGCGTCCGGGGGCACGGCGATTGTCTGGCTGCCGTTCTTGTAGTCCAGCTTCAGCACGCGGTCCTCGCCTACCGACTCAACCTTGGCGATGTTCGCGTTGGTCATCATGTTCGGTCCAGCCTCGAGATCCCAGGGATAATGGCCCTCGCCGAGTCCGCGCAGGCTGTCGTCAAACACATGCACCTCGACCGCGAGGCGTTTGCCGCCCTTTTCGACCGAGGTGATGCCGACGAACTTGCCGTCCTTGACGGCACTGATATTCGCTGGGCTGACCAGGAAGGTCTTGGCGTCGTCAGGGAATTTGATCGAGTCCGTGCCTCTGGCGGTTTTGACCGACAGGGTGTGATCCTGGACGGCTTCCAGAACGCCGCGAACGTGTTGAGGTGGCGTCTCGGCGAATGCCTGGAAGGCAGTTGCAAGGCCTGCGAGCGCGGCGGTTGCGACGAGCGCCTTGACTATACGATGCATCGACATTTGACGTTGCTCCCCCAAGATCAGCGAAGGACCCTGCCGGACCTCGGCGGTTTGTGCAAGCACTGGAAAAACGACGGTTGGATGACGCGCCCGTGCTACTGCGCAGTGTCGCTCCGTGGCCTTTCACGCGGCTATCGTGGTCGCTTCACCGCGACCGGACACTGATAAACACGCACCGGGTCTACGA
>DASYBP010000514.1:0-10272 GCA_036500715.1 Rhodopila sp. | reverse complement strand
CTTGGACTGGCGCCGCTCGACTTGCAAGTATTAACTTCTGACAAGGCCGTGAAGAGGCCTGGGCCATCATGCCGTGGGACTCTACGGAATAAGGTCGCCGGTCCGCAGCGGCCTTATTTTTGGGTAGGCCTTGATCCCCTTGCGCAGGTTGTCGGCATACTCGCGCTTGTACATCAGGCCGACGCGACGGGCGATATACTTTTCCTGCTGAGGGGTGGGGTACTCGGGCATGATGATACCGCCGCCAGGCAGAACGCCTTCGACCTCCGCCAGGTCGAGGCCGGCATGTTCTTCCTCGAATCGCTCCTGATCCTGCATCTGGCGGGCAATCGCCAGAGCCTCGGGTGTCCAGGTCACCGGATCAGGCGGGCGCTGGGGCTGGTCTTCGGCCGGCGGTTCGTCATCATGTTGGATCCGCTGTGCGATGATATCCAGGAAAGTCGGGTTCATGTCGGGCGTCCAGACCCGAGATGCGGGCCGACCGACCGGTACCGACAGCGGCTTCGCCTGGCGGCGCTCGATGGCGCGCAGCATGGAATCGAAGGTTCGCGCGGCGGTGGCGGCCGCGCTGATATGGCGGGTGCTGTCGCCCCGAGGATGACGCAGGTTGACGCCGATCCGCCAGCAGGCACAGGCGGCGTGATAGGCGGAGATCGCCTGTACTGCCAGCATCACCTCGATCGGGTCGCGCGGATTGGTGGCGGCCAGGGCGATCAGCGCGCTGTTCATCCGCCGCCGGCGCGCGGCCTCGGGTTCCGGGGTGTCAAGCGGCAACGCCCGCATCAGCGCCTGAATGGCGTCCGCCATGAACAATGGGTCGAGCGGGCCTGCTTCGTGGAAGATTGCGTCAGGATCGTAAACCGTATCAGTCGTATCGAGCATTAAAGATCGTTCGTTAAATGTTCCGCTGTCGCGAGATGGGTGCTGCGTTTCGCCGGACAAGGGCAGGGCGCGGATTTATTGGCTCCAATGATTGGACTCAGAAGGGGAGCCAGCGGGCGGCACCGGGGCGGCAGGGCTGCCGCCAGAACGCCGGTTTCCATCCTGTTCTGGCGACCCCTCACCAAGCGTCAAAAGAGGAGATGTCGCGACGCGCCTCGCGCCGCTTCCGGACGCTGCTATGGTCGAGAACGATATCCACGAGCAACGCCAAAAGCAGCGCGCAAGCCGCGACAAAAAGGGTCATGTCCACGCTCCTGATCTCCCTCAGCCCCAACCGAACCCAACCGGTACCTCCTTGCCCTGCGGATTCGCGGGCTGCGTCACCCCATCCGATGACAGCGAAGGGGCGGCTGCGGGTTGCTCTGAGGCGGCGTGAGCATGATCGGCCGTCCTGGCCGCGAGAGGATCCGCCGCGCCGGGTTGCACGGCCGCAAGAACACTGGCAAGGACAACGGCAGTAAGGACAGAGCGGAGCATGTCAGTTCCCCTGTGCGGCAAATAGTCGACCAACCGATGGGAACAAGTTAGGCGGGCGAACGCGTGCCCCCTATGAAACGCTTCATGCGTCATGCATGCCCGCGGGACTCCCATGACCGCGAAATTCAAGGCCTTTATCCTGGGAAATAATTGAGCGACCCGATTGCGGACCGCGCGGATCCGGGCAAATCATTCCGGTTTCCGATTGCATCGGACCACCCTATTGAAGGCGATTTCCGACACAGCCGCGCCTAGTATCGCGCATCAGAGAAGCGCGATAGGTCGCACTTAGTTTGAAGTGGCCGCTTCACGCGGCAATCGTGATTGCTTCGCGACTCACGCTTCACGGCGATCGGACACTAGGTATCTCTACGATAACGATGGCTCCTGTGTATGGTGACTGCGCAACGCCAGCAGTGCCGTCGCCGCGGCCGCAATCATCGCGAATGCACAGGCGACCAGAAAAATGCGGGTGGGCGGCAGCCCAAGCGACAGGAGATATCCGCCAAGAAGCGGCGCGACAATCGCGCCAAGCCGTCCGATGCCAAGCGCCCAGCCGAGACCGCTTGTCCGCATGCGGGCAGGATAGAGCTTCCCGCAGGCGCCGTTGGCGCCAGTCTGGCTGCCGATAATCGTCATACCCGCCAGCAAAGTAACGAGGCAAAGCACGCCATAAGGCAGAGCCACCAGCGCAATGATCGCAATGAATGCGGCGCCGGCCGCATAGTGAACCGCCAGCGTGCGCTCGGGGCCGATCCTGTCGATTGCGACGCCGAGGTAAAGGGCGACGAAGATCGCGCCGAAGTCCCGCAGGCTTGAGGCGAACACAGCCTGCCCGGGCGTCAAGCCAATCAGGTTCAGAACCGTGGGCATCCAGTAGGCGAACAAGTAGAGGTTCAACAGGCTGCAAAAGTAAACCACCCACAGCAGCCCGGTTTGCAGAGCGTAGCCCGAACTGAACAACATCCGGACCGGGTTGCCCCGCGCAACGTCGACGGGGTCGCCAGGCACGATGTCGAGCCGGTGCAACAATTCGATGTGGCGCGGCGATAGAGTCTGCCGGGTGGCGAGGAATCGCGGCGACTCCGGCAGCCACTTCAGCAGCGCCATGACCAAAAGCAGGGGGAACAAGCCGCCGAGAACGAAGATCATCGGCCAGCCGAACCTTGGGAGCAGTAACGCGACGATTTGGCCACCGAGGAAGCCGCCCAAGGGAGCGCCGGTGAACGTGGCCATGATCATCGTGGCGCGGAGCCGATGCGGGGTGTAGTCCCCGGCCAGCGCACCCGCGCCGGCAAATCCGCCGCCGATGCCAAGGCCGGTGAAGAACCGCAATACGCTCAGCATGTTCAGCGAGCCGGCGAATGCACTGAACAGCGAGGCAACGCCGAAGATTGTCAGGCTGGCGAGCAACAACGGCCGCCGACCGAAACGATCGCCGATCGGGCCCGCTGACAGCGCACCCGCCATGATACCGACGCTCGACCAAAGGAACGCTGTCGTGAACGTCGAGGGCGGCAGATGCCAGGTATGAATCAACGACGGCACAGCCCAGGCAACAGAGTTCAGATCGTAGCCGTCGCAGAACTGCACCAGCGCACAAAGCAACGCGACCCTAAGCTGTAGACCGCCGAGGCCCTGGTTCTCGAGTGCAGCCTCGGTCGCCGACACGGCAGTTGCCGTCATTCTGGCCTCCCGACATTTGTGGTTTTTACCAGCGTCACATTGCGTGCAATGCAGAGCAAGCATCAAATGATGCTTGCCTCCTGGTCTCGTCGGCGCGGGATCCCCTCAAGTGCCTGCCGCATCGCGCGCGGTCGCTGGGTGCAACGTTGTGGACGCAGATCGCTTCGGCGACGATCGTGACGTGCCGACCGTCCGGCAGCACGCTCTCAATTACGTCCTACGCCGACGCCGCGCGGCGCTAGCGCGTATCCATTAGTGGATCAGTTAACTCGGCTGCGTAGCATCGCCTCGAAGGCTGCGAACACGCGCCGCATCTGTATATGTTTGTAGGGAAACAAATCCGGCGGGTCCATCAAGTGAATGATCGCGGCGCTATCGGCCTCAAACACGAGCAGGCGGCCGTCCCGGGTCTCCGCGCAGTCGATCGAGTAATAGTCGAGGCCCAGACGCTCGTGCAGCGCCTCGAACGCGGCGGCGTGGCGCCACGCGAAGCCTTCATCGAAGTGGGCCATGGCGCGCTCTTCCTCGGCGCGTTTTTCGGCTGATTCGGTCATTCCGGCATTGAGATAATGCACCATCCAGCGGGCTGAGATCGCCATGTGGCAAAGGAATGGCTCGCGGTCGATGAAGGCGACGCGGGATTTGCGATACAGCCCGTCGGCGCTTTGATAATCCTCGAATTCGGTCAGGAAGAAGCGTCGGTCGAAGGATAGCAGCAGGTATTTTGCCAGGTCCGCCGGTGAGTCCACGCGTGCCAGGCCGGTGCCGGCATGGGAGGTCAACGGCCGGATCAGGCAGGGATACGGGCCGTTCGGCCGGTCAAAGCCGACAATCGGCGTGCCGTATTGGAGGTGCGCCTCCAGCCCCAGGCCGTCCACCGCGACGGCGGCAGGGCTGAGCAGGCCCGGCACACCAGCGAGTGTTTGGGACAGTGTGTCACGCTCCATCACCGGCAGGAATTCAGGATTGTTCAACACCGGACGAGGCCAGCGTGCGAACAGGCGGCGCAGCCGCTCGATCTCTGGTGGGTTGGCTTCGCCGACCGCGAAAAACGCGACATCGTGTTCCGGGATCACCGGCGGCAGGGGCCGATCCTGAAGGATGTAGAGAAGGTCCAGCCTGACGTTCAGATGATTGGTCAGGAAGTCGAGCGGCGTGTTGGTCATCAGATCGCCCGGGCTGACCAGAGCCAGCAGCCGCAACGCGCCCTTTGGCGCGCCGCCGATCCGGTAGATCTGATTTATCTCGAGGGCCTGGTCTTGCAACGATAGTCCCTCGGACCGGCGGAAGACGAGTTGACAGGCAATGGCGCGGTCATACACGTCAGCCGCCGCTTCGGTCGCTGGCCCAATACGGTCCAGCAGTTCCGCGTATCCGTTGCCGTGATACGCGAACGTCGTAAGGTCGGCTGTACCGCGGACGGTAGGGGGTAAAAAAGTGTCGCTAAGTGCCGGGATGGCTTCATCCATGAACGACATTCTGAATCCGTTTTGGTTTTCCAGCCGGCAGCCTACCCGTTAAAGGTTAATGAATGGTTTCTGGCGACTGCCGCCATGCCTGCCGACATCCCGATCAACCGAACCAGAAGGACCCCGCCAATGCCGATCGATTATGAGAAAAGAGAAGGGGTCGCCTATATCACGCTCAACAACCCAGCGAAGGCCAACATCCTCGACAGGCCGACCTCGGACGCGATCGCGCAGGCCTGGATCGATCTGTGGGAAGACCGCGCCATCCGTTGCGTTATCGTCACTGGCGCAGGCGACCGGCATTTCTGCGGCGGCCACAACCTGGCGCCCCGCCCGGACCTGACCGAAGAAGACCGCGAGTATCTTCGCACCCAGCGCATCTACTGGCCGCTCGCCGGGACGGTGCACGGCCAGAAGACGGGCGCCGACGGCCGAATGGGTGACCATTATCCGCGGGTATGGAAGCCGGTGATCGCGGCGATCAACGGCTGGGCTGCTGGCGCGGGGCTGTATATGCTGCTGACCTCCACCGACATCCGCATCGCCAGCGCCGAACATGCTCGTTTCAAGTTCGGACTGCTGAGCCAGGGCTGGCTGGGCAACGGGCCGGGTGCGAGCATGCTGATCCGGCAACTTCGTTATGTCGACGCGATGAAGATTCTGCTGACGGACGAACCGTTTGACGCGCGGGAAGCGCTGCGGGTCGGCCTGGTCAACGAGGTTGTGCCTCACACGCATCTCATGGCGCGCGCTGAGCAGTTGGCGCGCCACATCGTTGCGCTTCCGCCAGCGGCGGTGCGGATGATGAAGGAGTTTGTGATCCGCTTTGGCAACCTGCCGGACGATCAGGCGTGGCATGTGCAGAACGTGATCAATTCCTTGCTGATTCAGACCACGATGGACGGCGACGAAGGCCGGGCGGCGTTCAACCAAAGGCGGCCGCCGAAGTTCACTGGAACGTTACGAAAGCGCGGCGAACCTTGGCCGGAACTGTCCGAGGACGAGGCCAGGCGGCTGGACGAGGCCTACCGAAGCGGCGAATTTTAGTCGTTACCTTGGCCTCGCGGCGTCTTCATCCCCAGCACTCGCGCAACGCCGCCGCCGTGTCGGCGCCCAGGTCCGGCGCGGGCCGATCTCTCGGCCGAACGAGGCGCGCCACGGCAGGCCCGGCAGGCGCGCCTCGTTGTGCGCATCCCGGAAACCGCCGGGCGCGAACCATGCGGGCACGCCACGAGATCGGCCTGGCGCGCCACCGCTGTGGCGGCGACACTGCCCGCTTGAACCGCCCCGGCGCCGGCTTACTCTGAGCCAGCACGTCGGCATCGAGGCGCAGACGAACCGACGCCTTGTTCGATGAAGGCATCACCACCCGGGCGTCGCGCCAGAAGTCATCAGCAAAGTCCTCTCCTATGCGGCGCGGCAGCTTCGTTGAGGCTCACTTCTGACCGGAGGTAATTTGCGTAACCATGGCCATGATTGCCGCCATCTGCGGTGCGCCTTTCAACGCATAATCCGCGTTGGTGTACCCCCACCAATCCCAGCATCCTAATGGATTTGACGATGAGGTAGTGGCTTGCGGATAAAGGACAATGATGTTGTTTGTGTCGGCCCACTCGTTGATACCCGACTGCTGGACAAATTGCTGTTGGATTAGGCCCTGGTATTGCAGGCAGCCATGAAGCGCGATCACCAGACGGCACGCTTGTTGGCTGGCGCATGCCGCTGGGACATAGAGCCAACCGGTGCTGTCCATGCTCTCGGCCTGGGCGCTGCCCCCGGCGACGAACGGGTCCTGGTTGAACTGGATAAAGCTGCCCCCTAAAGTTCCGGTGTTCTTGGCGCTGAGCGACCCATAGAACATGGTCAGGAACGTCTGCTCCGGGTCGATTGAACAATTGTTTATGTAGGGTATGTAGGAGCTGCCGCAAGAATTTGGCCCATCCGGGGAAATCCAGGCGTGTGCGGCCGGAGTGTTGTCGTTGTAGGTTATATGGTCGGTATTTGTAAAATTTAAGTAATATTGAGACAGATTGTCCATGACAACCTGATGGACGGTGGTATCTTCGGTTCCGCTGAACATGTAGATCGGTTTGTTGGCGATATTGCTTGGCGGATCAATTGTGCCATTCCCATTTTGCGTGTTGGTGTAAGTGATCAAAGTGTGCAGGTCGATCCCACTCCCTGATTCGCATTGCCCTGTCGCAAGGGTCTCGCTGTCCTGCGCGCAGTAGTAAGGACCCCCGGCAAAGACCGCGGTCCCGAATATACTCGCGGAGTAGGCAACCTGCAGCTGCACGGCCATGAACCCGCCAGCGGAGATACCTGCTACTGTCACGGTGTTCGGGTTCACGTTGTAAGCGCCGAGTGAGGACGTGGCGGCAGGCGGGCTCGCGTTGGGAGTGCCGAGCGACGGGGTAGATGGGCCCACGGAGAAAGGTGACAACGGGAACAAGGAATTCTGGGCAACGCTGAAAGGGTCGGCCAAGGCCACGGCCTGTTGCCAGGCAGCGGAGTCAAGGACCAGCACGCGATCGACGGCAGCGGATCCAAGGACCTGCATGATGTAGATGATAAAGTATCCAAGGGCCAGTATGCCAAAGACGATGGTGATGTAACGTGACGCACGTAGGCTCTGGCGGGAATACGACATATGTTCACCTCAGGGTGTATTCCGCCATGGGGGAATACACCCGACACCGGGGTTGCGGGACCGCCAGCACCCCTGTCGTGGCGTGCCGGTGGAGTCTTGGAAGAACCTATCCGTGCCCAATCGGGCGGAATGAATGATCCTTCGACGATACGAAATTATGATCCTCTGACGATACGAAATTATGATCCCCTCACGATACGAAATTATGATCCCCTGACGATACGAAATTATGATCGCCAAAGTGTGAATGATCATAGGTCTGGACGAACGGCTGACGGCCATTCGCGATTGCCGCAATATCCAGCCCACCGGTCGGCGGTGGCGGTGTGACACCCCCGCCTGGTGATGCGGGCGGGTCGTTATTAGCATCGCCATCCCCGGTCGGCGGCGCGGGTGAAGGTAGAGTCGTGGTCCCAGACATTCGTTTGCTCCTTGACAATTGTTGGAAACCACACCGAGCCGCGCGGCCAGGCGATCGATCCGGTGCGGACAGGTGGTGGGAGGGGAGGGGTACCCTGGGAGGCGGCATCCTGTCCTGCACGAAACGCGCGAAACTCTGCACGGTAAGGATCGATCTTATGCTCGGGAGGCGGCTTGCTGGTGGTCCGCTGCGGACCGAGGGTGCGTGTTCGGTCGAAACGAAGATGGATCTATCTAGAGATTAGCCGCATGACCGCCGATTTTCTCCAACGGCACGGCACCATTCGCCGGGGTGAGGTCAGTGTTACTGGCGGTCGCGACGAACAAAAACCGTTCCCACATAGGCAGTGCGGCATTTCTGACCGGGTTACAGCGGCTAGATTGCTGATGTAGTCCGCCGAGCCGGGGGCGTAGTTGGGCCGCCCACGGGTCCAGGGTGCTCTCAGGCGTGCCGATCGCGAACGCGTCCCGATCCCAGGTCGCCGCGGTTACTGCTGGCGTCGGGTCCGTTTGCGCGAATCGCTTCGCCGCCGCCGCGGAGGCTTTGTTAAGTATTGCCAGGCGCCAGGCGAGTTTCATCCAGCCGCCTTGCCTTGGCCGGACTGACGCACCGACCGTGCAGCGATACGCGCGCTTCATGCAGGACAGGATGCCGGCCTCCCAGGGTATCAATCCCGCGGCAAGTCCGCGGCGAGCGGGCGCAGCACCGGATGGCAACCGGTCGCATGGGAGGCCACTGACCGCCCGGCCGGCACCGGCCGGGTCTCTAGAGGGGGCTGTGGCCGAGGCGTTCAACGTCAGTCCGCCAAGCAACGGGTTGTTCTGACGGAAATCACGCCAGCGCGCAGGCCGGCATAAGAGTTTCAAAAGATATTCAAAAGATAGGAGTCATACCATTGTCGGACGACGTGATCACCGTGCGACTGCCCCGGGGGCATGCCGCATTTCTGCAGGCAAGCCTGGCCTTGTTGGCAACGACCACTCGGCAGGCCATGACGAGGCCGGGGCTGAAGGCGGAGCGGCACATGACGCTACGGAGCCGGGTGTTGTTGCTTGAAAGCATCGACGATGCGGTTCGGGGCGCGATGCTGGAAGTGCCGCAGAGCACGCGCCGAAGCAGGCGTGGCGTCGAGATGGCTGCCCGTCAAGCCGCCTGAACAGACTACAGTCTCGTATTCGAGAGGTGGAGGATTTGCCATGTACGCCAGATTCAATCACGCTATTTTCGAGATGGTCGTGCAGGCCGTCGAACAAATTGTTCATATCGAAAGAAGTCGTCTCACGCTTGGTTCTCGGCTTGCCGATGACCTGAGGCTGGGGTGGTTCGGCCGGATAAGGCTGGTCCTGTGCCTGGAGGAAATGTTCGACGCCGAGGTTCCGGACGAGGCGCTCGAGCAGTTCGATACGGTCGGCGATATTGTCCGCTACATGAGCCGCTGGTCGCCTTAAGCGGTGGATCCGGCGGAATATCACGTACCACGATAGGCGGCCTGAGCCCGTCCGGGCCCGTTAACTCCTTGCAGAACGATTTGGCACTGATCAAGCGGTTGTTCCGGGCATCATCGCGCCGGCCAAACAGACGTTTCCTGTTTCAACGACGAGAGCGGACAGTGCAACGGTTTAAATCGTCCCAACCCCCGCCCAGGATTTTCTTTCCGCCCACCGCGACGAAGACCCCGACGGTAATTTCTTGCCCCCGTTCTGGATCAGTAGGGCGTAGGCCTCGATGGCGCGCGGGCATATCGTGCCAGGCGGGTGTCCGAGCGGCCTGGGATGCGTCTGCCGGCGGTGCTCCAGCCAACGTAAATTCCGAAGTAATTTACCTATTTTTGCATAAGGTGACTCGGCCATCCTCATCGGTAACCATATTCAGCCGCCAATGCTGCCGTCCGCGGCGAGCTCCCTATTGCGTTCCGCCCGGATTGTCGGCGTTTTCGGAGGGGCGGCCGACGAGGGGGTGTCCAACCGCCAAGCGCCGCAATCCCCGCAGCGTTAATCCGGTAGCGTTGCCGGTGAGTGCGAAGGCGATCGGCTGGGAGTCTGTCCACCAAACCATTCGCCCGAAGGCGTCCGATCACGACGGCGGCGGTACCGATTTCCACGGCCTCGCACCAATCCGGCTGGCTCGCCAGAGACGTCAGGGCAAGATGCTGCAGGCTACTGAGTTTCACCTTCCCGGCGGCCGCGCCGCGGCTTCCTCCGACGCGGTGCTGCGGCTGACCTGGGGTCGCCTCTTCTACCGCCGAATGACGCATGTCAAGCCGCCGTATATCACGCACTGTAAATAACTCACGCCCACCGCGGCCACCCTTGCAAAGAACGGCAATCAGAAGAAGTGGGTCGAAAGGCCATGCTTCATGATTGGCCTCATCATGGCGATCTGCGTCAGGTGGCATATTCAGCTCTCTTTGATTCAAAGGAATAGGAAGTGATCATGGGGGAGGGGGCGCCGCGAGTGAATCTGCGTGAAGTCTGTGGGGCGCCCGGCCGGTGCCGGTTAGGCCCGTCCGTGACCTTCCATAGGACCAGTCTCCCCTCGCTGCTGCGCGCTCGCGGGGGACTTGTCGTGGGAGCGATACCCCGGGAGGCGGTATTCCGTCCTGCATGCAGCGCGGGTATCTCGGCACG
>DASYBP010000513.1:0-2094 GCA_036500715.1 Rhodopila sp. | reverse complement strand
AAGCGTCGGCCGGTGTTGGCAGCGAGATTGCGAAATCCATTCTTGACCTCCCTTGGCGCCTTTTCTCAATGATCGGCCCATTGTTGCACAGCGACGCTCTCGAGCCTTAGACGAGTGTCCGATCGCGGCGAAGCCTGAGTCGCGCAGCGATTATGATTCCCGCGTGAATCGGCCACTTCAAAGAAGCTGCGACGTACCGCGCCTCGCTGATGCGCGATAGTAGAGCAATATCAGCCTGACTCAAATCGCGAAGCGACCTCAGGCTGATCAAATTGCTCGCGAATTAAGGCTAGCGCATTCCCACTCAGAGTGGAAATGCGCTAGCTACTCCAGCGTTTCCAGCAAGCCAGCCATCAGCGCCGCGCGACCGGCGAGGTGTTTCCACAGGATATGCTCGTGGCTGGCATGCGCCCCCGAACCTGGGCAGCCCAGACCATCCAGCGTCGGCACCCCAAGCGCGGCGGCGAAATTCCCGTCCGAGCCGCCACCGCGATGCTGCTTGGGCAGTGCCAGTCCCACCTGCTGCGCGACGCCTTGCGCATGGGCGTACAGCGCCGCGATGCCCGGGCTCTCGGCATAGGGTGGCCGATTCATGCCGCCTTCCACGATCACCCGGCAACCCGCGGTCTTCGCGGTCAGGCCCAGCAGCCGCGCCTGCATCAGCATCCCGTCCGCGGCCGAACTCACCCGCAGGTCGATCTCGCATCCGGCGTCCGGCGAAATCACGTTCGGGCGCGATCCGCCCCAGATCGGTGCTGCGTTCAGCGTGATGCCGCGTTCAACATCCACCATCCGCTGCAGACCGATGATCTGGTGCGACAACTCCACGATCGCCGAGGCGCCATCCTCGAAAGCCGAACCGGAATGCGCACCGCGGCCTTCGACGCGCATCGTGAAGCGCCCCACGCCCTTCCGCGCGGTGACGCAGGCGCCGCCCGCCCCGGCCGGTTCCGGGATCAATACCATCGCCGCCTGCGCGGCCTCCTGTTCGATCAGCCACCGGCTGGTGGGACTGCCGACCTCTTCGTCCGGCGTCATCAGCAGCACGATCGGCCTAGGCGTTTTGACATTCTGCCGCAGAATCGACCGGACCGCGTGGAAGGCCAGAAAGCTGCCGGCCTTCATGTCGTAAATGCCCGGCCCATGCGCCTTCGCACCGTTGACGACATACGGCATGGCATCGAGCGTGCCGTGCGACCAAACCGTGTCGAGATGTCCGGCAACCAGCACCGGCATGCCCTGACCGGGTGTCCGCGCAATCAGATTGTCGCCGAATCCGTCCCGGCCAGGGATCCGGGTGATCGCCGCACCCGATTGCGTCAGCTCCCCCTCGACCACGTCCATCAGGCGGTTGACTGCGATCCCGTCGGTGGTCGGGGTCTCCATCTTCACCCAGGCGGATAGTTCCGCCAGCAGGTCCGCCGAGGTCCCAACGTCTGTTGCCGGCATCATGCCCCTCTCGTTTCCAGATCAAGCCCGTGTGCGTGTGCTTCACCGCGGTGTCCGGCCAGTTGCCTCCGTGTTCGTCCGCCGCCAAGACAGGCCCCGGGACAGGCAGTGAAACCGGGATGGCGGCAAATGACCAGCGGATACTTTTTCGAGGACCTGCGCGTCGGCCAGACGGCCATGCTGTCCAAAACTATCACCGAGGCCGATCTTCAGATGTACTCCACGGTCTGCCTGGACACCAATCCCCTGCATATGGACGAGGAGGTCGCGCGCCACTCCCGGTTTGGCGGCCGGGTCGCTCACGGCATGCTGTCCGCCGGCCTGATCTCCGCCGTGCTGGGCGCGCGCCTGCCCGGCCCGGGCTCGATCTACCTGCGGCAGTCCCTGAACTTCCACGCCCCTGTGAGGATCGGCGACACCGTCAAGGCGATTGTCGAAATTACCGATTTGAACCCGTCGCGAAAACGCGCCACCCTGCGCACCAGATGCATGGTGGAGGACGACGTGGTGATCGACGGCGAAGCGGTTGTTCTGGTGCCGACGCGCGACTGATGCGGACTTTCCGGCACTGGGAAGGTCTGCCGCAGGATGCGCGCGGGGCCACGGTCGCATTGGGAAACTTTGACGGGGTGCATCTCGGCCATG
>DASYBP010000512.1:0-8560 GCA_036500715.1 Rhodopila sp. | reverse complement strand
GACAAGCCAGGCGCCGCAGCGCTGACCGCGCATCTGTCCGAGGGTTCGGCCGGCGAAGTCGTGTTCGACAATGTCCAGTTCGGCTATCAGTCAAACCGGACCGTACTGAAGGGCATCGACTTCACGGTTCCTGCTGGCGCCAAGCTCGCGATTGTCGGCCCCACGGGTGCGGGCAAGTCGACCATCAACCGGCTGTTGTTTCGTTTCTACGACGTGACGGGGGGCCGGATTCTCATCGACGGTCAGGACATCCGCGACGTCGCACAGGACAGCTTGCGTGCCGCCATTGGTGTCGTGCCGCAAGACACGGTACTGTTCAACGACACGATCCGCTACAATATCGGCTTCGGCCGAACGGATGCCTCGCAGGCCGAGATCGAGCGAGCGGCGCGGCTGGCGCAGGTGCACGACTTCGTCCTGAGGTTGCCCGAAGGATACGACACCCGCGTCGGTGAGCGTGGCCTGAAATTGTCCGGCGGGGAAAAGCAGCGCGTGGCCATCGCTCGCACCATCCTGAAGGATCCGCGCATCCTGGTCCTGGATGAAGCCACTAGTGCGCTCGACAGCCGGACCGAACAGGATATCCAGGCCGCGCTCAACGCCGTGTCGCACCGGCGCACCACCCTGGTGATCGCGCATCGCCTCTCTACAGTTGTCGATGCCGATGAGATCATCGTATTGGAGGATGGCCGTGTCGCGGAACGGGGCAGTCATGCAGCGCTGCTGGCCAGGGGCGGCCTTTACGCGCGGATGTGGGCGCTGCAGGCGATCGAAAACGACCTTGAGCACGATCAGGCCGCTGGCGGCGTCTTGAGCATATAGATAAGGCGATCGACCAAGAATGCCGGACCCTTGGGAAGGAACAGGCCATGGCAGATGAACTGAACGAATCCCCCGCCGACCTCGGCCATGCCGGGGCCGTGGTTGACAAGGCGATCGAGTATATGATCGGCCGGAACCTGAGTTCACTGGCTATCGCTTCAGCACTGCTGGGCGGATCGATGGCGCTGCTGGCACGCTCGATGTCGGATGAGGCGATCGTCGGCATTCTGAACAACGCGATAAGCAGCGTCCGATCCGGCGAACTGCGCCAGAATCACGACCGTAGCGACCATTGACCGGCGCGCTCTCTGAAGTGCGATAACCAGGCCGCCGTCTTCCTTGACGCCAAGGCATTAGCTCGCCATAACCCCGGCCTTCCGATAGGTCTCGAGGAATGAAGTGCGATGTCGCGTCGCTGTGAAATCACGGGTAAGGCCGTCCTGTCAGGCAACAATGTCAGCCACGCCAACAACAAGACCCGCCGCCGCTTCCTGCCCAACCTGCAGGTGACGTCACTGCTGTCCGACATCCTGGGGCACGAGGTCCGTATGCGCCTGTCGACCCGCGCCATCCGCACGGTCGAACATAACGGCGGCATTGATGCGTTCCTGCTCAGTACGCCGAATGCCAAGCTCACGGCCGAGGCCAGGACCCTGAAGCGCCGCATCCAGAATGCGCGTGACCGGCGCGCAACGTCCGCGGCAGCCTGATCGGTTCGCGCGCGCCCTGGAGGGCGAACGCCGGTGGGACAAACGCTATGACCGCTCCAACAGTGCGGTGACCCGCGCGTTCAAAACCGCGCTCGTCGCCGGTTTGCGAATCAGCGTGTAGGTGGCGCCCGATACATCTCTGTCCTCCAGGCTCGCCACGTCCCCGGCAAACCCGGTCAACAGGATGGCCGGCAGGCTCGGACAAAGGCCACGCGCCTCCTTGATCAGCATCAGCCCGTCCATTCCTGGCATCGATAGGTCGGTGATCATCAGGTCGACGGCCTCCTGGGCGCGTAGGATCGCCAGGGCGCTGGTCCCGCCGGAAGCCCCCAGAACCTTGTGTCCAAGTTCCTGCAGTTGCTCCACCAGTGTGTCACGCACCAGGTCGTCATCTTCCACCAGCAGAATCCGGCCGGTCAGCCGAGACCGGCCAGGGAGAACTGGCTCATCCGGGCGCTGACCGGATTCTCCCGCGACGACGGGCAGCCAAAGCGCCGCGGTCGTCCCGGCACCGATGGCACTGTCAATATTGAACGCGCCACCCGACTGATCGGCAAAGCCTTTCACCATAGACAAACCCAGTCCGGTTCCTTTCCCCACATCCTTGGTGGTAAAGAACGGCTCCCCCAGCCGCGCCAACGTGTCCCTGGACATGCCGACGCCGCTGTCGGTCACCGACAGACGAACATACTCGCCTGGCAACAGGGCCTTTCCTGGCGACGGTCGCGCCAACTCAACGGCATCCAGCGAAGCCTCCAGCCGTAGCGTGCCACCGTCCGGCATGGCATCGCGCGCGTTGGTCGCCAGATTCACCAGCGCCGTCTCCAGTTGCGCCTTATCAACCATCACCCGCGGCAAGTTCGCTTCGACGTCCACCCAGACCTCGATATCCGCGCCGAGGGTATGGACGAACACCTCGCGCAGGCCATCCAGCAGCGCTTCCACCTCGATGGGTTCGGCGTTCAGCTCGCTACGCCGCGCCATGACCAGCATGCGCCGGGTGATCGAGGCCCCGCGGGCAGCCGCATCGCGGATCAATTGCGCCAGACGCACCACGCCGGCCGCGTCATTCGGCCGGCGTGAGATCAAGGCCGCCCCGCCCGCCACGGCCTGCAGCACGTTGTTGAAGTCATGCGCCATGCCACCCGCGAGTTGACCAAGGGCCTGAAACCGGTCGGCATTCGCGGCGCGTGCCTGCGCCGTCTCGCGGGCCGCGACTTCGTCCCGAACCCGGTCTTCCAACTCCTGGTTCAGTGTCTGAAAAGCCTCCTGCGCCTCTCGCAGCGCCGTCACGTCGACCAGGCTTTCCACCACCAGATGCGGATGCCCGTCGGCGTCGCGCTTCAACGTCTTGTGTGCGGCGACGATAACCATCGTGCCGTCGCGCCGCCGCTGCAGCAACTCACCGCGCCACTCCCCACCGGCCAGCAGGGCCTGCTCGATACGGGGGAGCGGCACGGGAAACTGGGTGCGCAGCAGTTCATGCGAGGATCCGCCAACCGCCTCGTCCCGGCTCCAGCCGTACATCTGCTGGCAGCCGTGCGACCAGAACCGGATCGTGCCGTTCAGCTCTCGCGCCATGATCACCGCCAGATCGAGCGTTCCGATCAGATCGCCCAAGCGAGCCTCGCTGTCTCGCAGGCTCGCCTCGGCCGCTTCCCGCTTCGTCGAAGCGGCCCGCAGGCGCGCGGCAAGTTCGTCCACTTCCTGGAACCCGCTCGGCAGGGGTTGCTCGCCGCGCCCCAGCGTCTGCAGCGGCCGAACGAGACGCCGGGCGAGGTAGGTCGCGGCGCACAGGCCAAAGATTGTCAGCCCTGCTCCGATCAGCACGAGCAACGTCAGGTCGCGCCGGATCGGTGCAAAAATCCCGCCGAGGGGCAGCGCCGCGACGACGACAAAGCCGCTGACCGGGGCGACACTGAATGCCCGGATGGCCGGCGCTCCTTCGAGCGTTGCCCCTCCAGGAAGCAGGCCGAAGGGCCGCCCGTCAATCGCCTCTCGCAAGCCGGCGCGCGCGGGGTCGGCAAACCGCTCACTTGGGTGCAAAGAGCGGGCTATGACCACCTCATTGCGATCACGGATGGTGAGGACCAAACCGTCGGGATCGGTTGATTTGACTGCTACCAGTCCGCTCAGCCTCGCCGCGTCCAACGTGCCGACCAGCACGTAGTCCGCAGTCTTCTCGGCGGCGCGGACCGCCGGGACCGCGACGGCGACCGGCCGCGCGGCGGGATCGACGGCTGCCAAAAGGTTGGTGACAACAGGCTTTCCGGCCTCGATGGCTTGCACGGCGGCTTGCCGGATCGGCGTCTCATCTGCCGCCGACGCCCGTTGATCATTGCCGCTGCAAAGCAGGGTGTCGCCGTTTCGCGCGGTCAGACAGAGCGGCAAATCACCCAGCCGGCTTGCCAGCAGACGTAGCTCATGCTGGAAATCCGCTAGGTCGTCATGCGTCAGGGCGGTGGACCGGCTCAGCACTGCCAGCCCGTCTTCCAGGTGTCCGCACGTCCGATCGACCGCCTGTGATGCGTCACGCGCCTGGTCGATCAGCGCGCGTTCTTCTTGCTGACGTTCGGCCCTGGCGATGCCCCAGACCATGCCACCGGTGACCAGCAACAGCGGGAGAGATACCGCCAGCACCAGCCAGAACAGATGGGTCGCGAGCCGGATTCCATGTGACGTGATGAGCAAATAAAACTTACCTACCGCAACTTTTCGCCCTCTGCGGCACGGCTCCCTGCTTCGGATCAACTTACAGTTGAGAGTATGCCATATTTGCAATCTCCCAGACAGAGACAAGGAGCACATCACAAATACGTGCAATTCGCCGGTATGACACTTTTATGACCTATATTTGTCTAATCGAAACAATAACGCACGAGCCTGACCTATGAGAAAATCGCCAGCGTGAATAATCGTGAAAACGTTCAGCTCTCTTGTACGTGATGTTGATGGATTACAAGCCGTTGCTATTTTGAATTCGGAACAGGAGGGTTCGTTGGACGCGGCTTATTTCAGGCAAAGAGCCGCACAGGCTCGTGAGTTGGCTCAATCCGGAGAGGATCTGCGACTTTCCAGAATGCTGCTGGACGTGGCAACTGATCTCGACGCCGAGGCCGCGGCGATCGAGGCGGAAGCCTCCGTGGGACGTCGCCGGCTCAATCGCCTGCGTTATTGCGGCTCGCGCGACGCCCTGTTGCACGTTCCAGGCACTGATACGAAGACCGAGGCAATTCAGATCATCGACCTGTCAATTAATGGGGCCCACTGCCGAGTCGCCTCGCCGCCACAGGCCGGAACCAGGGTGACGATCGAGATGCCTGCCCACGGCTTGCATCTCGACGGTACCGTCCGGACCATTCGAGGCACCCGCGTCGCCGTGGCTTTTGAGCTCACCTCCCGCGATGATCTCGACCTGAGCCGCCTGCTGCAGGACCAGTCGGCCGCGTAAGCCCTGGCACCGGCTACCGCGCGCCCGTCGCCCGGCCAGCTTCGAACAATTCCTTCAGCAAGGCTTCCTCACCGCTGATTTTGGTGGAGATCGGCAGGTTCAGCAGCGCTTCGTCGGCATCGTAAGTACGCAGCTTCACCGACGCCGGCAGTGCCGCCAACTCGGCGCCGAGCACATTCTGACAGGCGATTTCATTCAGGCGATTGGTGATTTCCGTCGGCGTGCTGGGAACACCGAGCCGCTGTGCCGCCTGCGCGCGCACCAGAATAAGTTCGGCCGGCGGATCCGGACGCAACAGCGGCGCCAACGGCGGATTGCCCGCGTAGCCGCCGTCCCAGTACGCCCGCCCATCGATTTCCACCGCGGGAAAAACGAACGGCAAACACGCGGAGGCGCACAGCACGTCAGCATCAATAGCGGCGTTGCCGAAAAACGCCGCCTGGCCGGTCACCACGTCGGTGGCGGCAACGGTCAATTTGGGTGCCCTGGGATCACTCAGCAGATGCGGTTCGATCAGATCCTCCAGCAGCCCGCGCATCGGGTTATGACCGAACGGGTTGATCTGCGCTGGGCTGAACAGGCGCATTGCCATTTCCATGCCCTGCCAGAGCATCGAGTTGGACAGGTCCCAGCCACCGAAAAGCCAACGCTCCAGCGGCGCCGCCTGCCACGGGCTCAGCGCGTGCGCATCCGCGACGCGCTGCCATAACCGGCGCATCTCGGCGCGTGCGGCCGCCGCCCCGCCCCGCGCCAGCCCCTGCGTCACCATCGCGCCGATCATCGCTCCCGAAGACACGCCGCAGATCGCATCGATCCGCTGCCCGTCCTCCAGCAACCGGTCCACCACGCCCCAGGTGAATGCGCCGTGGGAGCCGCCGCCTTGCAGCGCCAGGGCAACACGCTGGTTTGTCGTTGCCGGGGCAACGCGTTGGTTTGTCGTTGCCGGGGCAACGCGTTGGTCTGTCGTTGCCGGGGCAACGCGGGGGTTTGTCGTTTCGCTCATGCTGGCAAACTGGGCGAAGCCCAGCGCTATGGCAACCGCGAAAGCAGGCGTACCAGCCGCTTGGTCCGCGTAGAAAACAGCGGCGCGGTGAAGGCGCTGGCGGCGGCGCGTTTCGCCGCCTCGGCGCGGGTCGGGTACGGCACGATCAGGCCCGCCAGCGCGGACAGTTTTGTGCGCCGGGCGATGGCCAACGTCCACTGGCTGATCATCTCGCCGGCGTGGGGCGCCAGGATACCCACCCCAACGACCCGGTTGCCGGCGGCAATCAGCTTGACCAGCCCGGTGGTGTCCCGCTCGGCGATCGCACGGTCGTTGTCGGCCAACGGCCAGCGCAGGATCCGTATCCTCAGCCCCGCGGCAGCGGCTTCCGCCTCGGTCAGGCCAGTCTGCGCCAGCTCTGGGTCGGTGTAGGTGACGCGCGGCAGCGCCCTATAGTCGATCCGGGCGGGCAGGCGAAACAACAGGCGGCGAATGATGACCCCGGCGTGATACGACCCGACATGGGTAAATGCCCGAGGCCCCACGCCCGCCGGGTCGGCAATGTCGCCCACGGCAAAAACGCGCTTGTTGGTCAGGCTGCGCAAACCCAGGTCGGTTGCGATCCCGTGCGGTCCAGCCTGGACGTGGCCGGCCGCCAGGTCGAGGGCCGCCAGTTCAGGTGTCCGTCCGGTCGCGACGAGAAGATGGGATCCGTCGATGCGGCTGCCATCCGCCAAAAGCAAAGCCGGCCCCGCCGCCGCGGCGCTCACGGATGTGTTTTCCAGGATTGAGACACCACCCAAGGTCAACGCTCGCCGCAGCCCGGCGACAAGTTCGGCATCCTCCTTCGCCGCGATCCGTTCCGCCTCGACGATGGTAACCTGACAGCCAAGGCCGCTGAACGCATCGGCCATCTCCAGCCCGATCGGGCCACCCCCCAGAATCAGTAGATGGTCCGGCCGTTCTGACAAGTCGAAGATCGAATCATTGGTCCAGTATCGCGCCCGATCCAGACCCTCGATCGGCGGCACAGCGGCTCGGCTGCCGGCCGCGATGATGAACCGTCGGGCAGTGATGCGACGGCCACCGACCGATAACGTATCTGGATCGACAAACCGAGCCTCGGTGCGCAGCACGTTCACGCCCAGGGCGCGGAACCGCGCTTCCGAATCCACCGGGGCGATCGCGGTAATCACACCATGGACATGGGCGCGCACCAGGTCCCAATCGGCGACCGGGTGGTTCGCGACGATGCCAAACCGCCCCGCCCGCCGTATCGCGCGTAGCGCATGCGACGCCGCCAGCAGCGCCTTGCTCGGTACACAGCCGGTGTTGAGGCAATCGCCCCCCATCTCGCCGCGCTCGATCAGCGCGACAGACGCGCCAAGCTGGGCCGCACCCGCGGCGACGGACAGCCCGGCCGCACCGGCGCCGATGATGGCGAGGTCGAAATCAGGCATGTGCGCCCGGCCGGCGGCGAAACAACGCCGGCAGCAGCGACAGCACCGCCAGGCCGGCAAACGGCAGCAGGATGCGCGGCGAAAACAGCACAGACAGGTCCGGCGTCCTGCCCTCGGCGAGCACCGTCCCGACGCCCGCCCCGATCGAACTCAGAACAAAACTGGCCGGGGCGATGCCGATCAGCGTGGCCGGCACGAACACAGCCAGTCTGATGCCGGCGACCGCGGCGGCGAGATTGACCATCCAGAAGGGAAACAGCGGGATGAAGCGCAGCGCCAGCAGATAGCTGAACCCATCGGTCGCCAGCCGGCTCCGCACCGTCTCCGGGATCCGCTCGCGATGTTGGCCGACCGTCCGGGCGAACGCCGTTCGCAAGACCAACAGCAAGATCGAAGCGCCAAAGGTGGCGCCGGCAACGGTCAGCGCACAGCCGGCAACCGCACCGAAGAGCAGGCCGCCGGCAACCGTGACGATGGCTGCGTGTGGCAGGGACAGGGCCGCTGTCGCGGTGTAGACCATCAGGTAGATCGCGGCTGAGCCGATCGGATGCGCCGCCACCAGCGCCTGCAGCCGTGCCTGGTGCCGCGCCAGGCTGTCCCAGCCGACGTCGTGCGCCAAGAAGAAGCCCCCGACCACGAGAGCACCAAGCAGCAGCAGAGGCAGAAACCGGCGCATTGGTGCCAGAATGGCGCCTGTCCATCCGGCTGTCGCGTGAAATTCGGGCGAGCGCCGAATCAGTTCAGACCAATCAGGTCGGCAGCAGCACCGAGTTGACGACATGGATCACGCCGTTCGACTGCCTCACGTTCGGGATCGTGACTTCGGCGACACCACTTTCCTCGCCGCTGACGAATAGTTTCGTTCCGCTCTGACTGATCGTCAGCGGCTCGCCTGCCACCGTCTTCAGCACAGCCTTGCCGTCCCCCGCCTTCACCATCTTCACCAGATCGGCGGCGGTGTAACTGCCGGCGACAACATGATAGGTCAGAATCTTCACCAGCGTCGCCTTGTTTTCCGGCTTCAGCAGCGTGTCCACGGTACCGGGCGGAAGCTTCGCGAAGGCTTCGTTGGTGGGCGCGAATACTGTGAACGGGCCTTTGCCTTCCAGGGTTTCCACCAGGCCGGCCGCCTTCA
>DASYBP010000511.1:0-5788 GCA_036500715.1 Rhodopila sp. | reverse complement strand
ATCCTGATCCGCCATGAACTGGATGGTCCGCGCCAGATCGGCCTGCACGAATTTCTCGCCCGCCACGGGCACCCGCCCGCCAGGCAGAAACACCGCGGCATTCGACTCCCACCGCCGATACTCCGCCGCGTGCGCGGCAATCGAGCGTTCCAGTAGCGGATACACCGCAAATCCCTCGGCGGCGAACCGGATCGCCGCGGCCGCCACGTCGGCAAACCGCACCGTCCCATGCCGCCGCAGCGCAGTGATCCAGGCGTCTGGCGCCGCCGGCACCACCGTCCGCAGCACGCCGTCAGGAATGGTCCCGCCATGTTCGCGCATGAACAGGTCCGCCGGAATCGCCTTCGGCCACCACCCCAATCCGGCGATACTCTCGATCGTCCCGTCCGCCAGCCGGATCAAAATCGGCGCCACACCGGCAAAATTCACCAGATCCGGTTGCAGCACGCCCAATGCGATTCCCGCCGCCACGCCAGCGTCGATCGCATTGCCGCCGCCCTCCAGAACGGAAAACCCAGCCGAGGCCGCCAGGTAATGCCCGGCCGAAATCGCGTGTCGCGCGCCATAGACGGTCGGACGATGGGTCATGCGCCGTGTCCCCGAGTGATACCCAACCGTGCGGCAAAATCACCCGATGGTCCAGCATCAGCACCACCGACCTTGCCGCGATCCACCGTCTCCGCCTACCCTACGTGCGTCGGTCACCGTGCGCCGCCGCATCTTCCGACCCCTCCAGCAGGACCGGGGAATCTTCGATGCCTGACGCAAACGAAACCGTGCCTCCGCCGATCCTGGCTCCGCCAAGGCGGCGCTACGGCTGGGTATTTCCTACCCTCCGCGTCATGCTTGTGATCGCCGCGGGGTTTCTGGCCTGGTATGTCGCCGGCCACTGGAACCGTTGGACCGGTTCGGCCCGTTACGAGGCCACGGATGATGCCTACACCGCCGGCGATGTCACCCCGATGTCGGCGAAAGTCTCCGGCTACGTCGCCCAGGTCGGGGTCACGGACTATCAGACCGTCCACAAGGGCGATCTGATCGTCCAGATCGAGCCCTCCGACTATCGCGCCCAACTCCTGCAGGCCGAGGCCAGCCTCGGCGCCGCGCAGGCCAACCTCGCCAACCTTGCCAACCAGAAGGACGTGCAGCGCGCCCTCGTCCGCCAGGCCGAAGCGACCATTCAAGCCACCCAGGCCGACAAGTTACGTTACGATCTCGAAGCAAAACGCCAGCGCGACCTGCTGCAAACCAGGATCGCCGGCACCGAACAAAACGTCGAGCAAGCCGACGCCAACGAACGCCGCACCGACGCCCAACTGCAGCTCAACCTTGCCCAGCTCGATCAGCAAAAAGCTCTGCTGGCCAGTCTCGACGTCCAGGAACACGAGCTGCAGGCGCAGGTTCGCGCCGCCGAGGCACAAATGATGCTGGCACGCAACAACCTCGACTACACCCGCATCGTCTCGCCGGCGGACGGTCTGGTCAGCCAGCGGCAGGTCCGTCCGGGTCAGTTCGTCAACATCGGCACCCAGGTCATCTCAGTGGTCCCGCTGCCGCGCATCTGGGTGATTGCGAACTACAAGGAGACGCAGATGACCAACGTGCGTCTCGGCGACTCCGCGCGCGTCACGGTCGATGCGTTCCCCGATTTGGCGCTGACCGGCCATGTCGACAGTTGGTCGCCAGGCACCGGCAGCACCTTCGCCCTGCTGCCGCCCGACAACGCGACCGGCAACTTCACCAAGGTGGTCCAGCGCGTCCCCGTCAAAATTGTTCTTGATGACAATCCATCGCTCGGCACCCTGGTCCGCCCGGGTATGTCGGTCGAGGCCACTATCGACACCGGCCCGACCGAGAATCGCGAACCGACCCCGGGCTCGACCCAGAAAACGCGTTCCAACCAGCCGGCCGCACCGAACGGCCAATGACGCTGCATCTGGCGCCGGTCAGCGCGGCGGGCAGGGCGTTGCACGTTGCACCCATCCCGCTGCCCCGTCTCAGAGCCGACTCCCTGCGTTGCTACGTCGGCATCCTCGGCGTCCTGCTTGGCTCCATCATCTCGTTTCTCGCTAGCCGGGTGACCACCTTCGGGCTGGCCGATCTGCGCGGCGGCCTGCACGCCGGCTTCGACGAGGGTGCCTGGATCACTACCGGTTTCGGCATCGGCCAGATGGTGGCGGGCGTCATCTCCCCGTACCTCGGCGCGATCTTCGGCGTACGCCGCGTGCTGCTGCTCGGCATCCTGCTGATGTTCGTCACCAGCCTCCTCGGACCGCTGTCACCCAATCTGCCCGCCTTCATGGCGATGCAGGTGCTGGGCGGCGTCGGCTCCGGCACCTTCATCCCGCTCACCATCAGCTTCATCGTCCGCAACCTGCCCGCCAGCCTGGTGATCTACGGTATCTCTCTCTACGCAATGAATTCCGAGCTGTCGCAGAATGTCGCCGCGTCGCTGGAGGGCTGGTACTCGGACAATTGGTCCTGGCAATGGATCGACTGGCAGTACTGCTTGGCTCTCCCGCTGATGTTCGCGTGCATCTCCTACGGCGTGCCGCGGGAGAAAATAAACGCCCGACTGGCGCGAGATCTCGACTGGCCCGGTATCGCCTATGCCATGATCGGCTTCGCCCTGCTCTATGCCGGCCTCGATCAGGGCAACCGCCTCGACTGGAGCACCAGCGGTGTGGTCATTGGCCTGCTGCTGTCCGGCAGCCTGATAACACTGGCCTTCATCTCCCGAGAACTGTGGACGCCGCGCCCATTCCTCAACCTCGGCAAGCTCCTGCGCGGCAATTTGTTGCTGTTGATGCTGCTGCTTGCTCTCTTCCGCTTCATCATCTTGTCGACGGCCTATATCATCCCGGCCTACCTGCAGACCGTGCAGGACTTCCGCGAACTGCAGGTGGGCAGCGTGCTGCTATGGATCGCGTTGCCGCAACTCGCTATCGCCCTCCCGCTGGCAAGCCTGCTGCGAAGGATTGACGGGCGCTGGATCCTGGCGCTCGGCGCTGCCCTCATCGGCGTCGCCTGCTGGGTCGCAACGGATCTGACCAGCGAATGGGCCACGGTTGATTTCCTGCCGTCTCAGATCCTTCAGGCGCTCGGCCAGTCTTTCGCCCTGACTGCATTGCTGACGCTGATCGTCCGCTCGATCAACCCAGCCGATGCCCTCGCAATCGGCTGCCTGCTGCAGATCAGCCGGCTGTTCGGGGGGGAACTCGGCACCGCCTTCATGCAGACCTTCGTGCGGGTCCGCGAGCAGATTCATTCGAATCTCGTCGGTCTGCACGTGGACGGCACGGCGGGCCTGACCATCGACCGGCTGCAAGCCTACGGCAGCGTGGTCGCCGCCCACACCGCCGACCTTGGACAAGCCAGCGGCGGAGCGGCAAAGCTGCTGGCAAGCACGGTCGCGCAGCAGGCGTCGGTGCTGTCTTATATCGACGGTTTCACAGCGGCGGCGGCCGGAGCCTTCGTCGGTCTGCTGCTGGTGGCCCTGATGCGCCGCCCACCGCCTTCGCCGTTCTGATGATGGTCCGCCACGACAATCGCATGGACAACGACGCAGGTTACAGTCCCACCACCGTGCCTGTGCCCTGGACGGTCAGCGGGTTGCCGCTGCGCGCCACGTTGCTCAACATGATCGTCCCGCCCTGCGTCTCGATTATCGGGTTCGGGCAGGCCAGATCCATGCTGCCGCGGGTTATCGTGCCGCCGGCCGCCCCGTTGGTCAGGGATTCGACGCAGTAGCTCAGCACGCCATGGTTGGCATCCGTCGCGGATTTGGAAAAACTGCTGTTGGCGATTGCGAATACCGTCGTTGTTCCGTCCGGCAGATCGACGCAGGTGGCATCCGACGCGGAGAATGTGCAGCCGCCGGCCGAGAAGCTGGCGCACCGCGACTTGATCGCGTGGCCGCCCATCGGATTGATGGACCGTGTGTTGGTCAGCGTCAGAACGCCGCTGCCGACGTAGAGGTTGTGGCTGAATCCCGCGTTCGGCGATCCGGCCGGCCAGCCGTTATTCTCCAGCAGGCTGTTCTGGACCGTCATGACGCACTCGAAGCCGCCCTGGCCGAGGCCGCACTGATTGCCATGCAAATGCACATTCAGCAGCGTCAGGTAGCCACAGCCGACATCCGGACGAACCGCCGAGGTCAGATCAGCGCTTGTGCTTTGCAGGCCCACCCCCATGATCTCAAAGCCTTCGATGATCGAATCGGCCACCGGCACCATCATCCCCTTGCCCTCGGCAAGCGTGGAATCGAGGCCAGTGCCGTCGATCGTCACGCCAGTGCCGATCAGGTGCAGCGGCACATGCCAGGCCGGAAGCGTCTCCTTGTAGGTGCCCGGATCCACCTGCAGCGTGTCGCCGGCGGCGCACGCGTTGATCCCGGCGGTGATCGTCGGCAGCGCCGGTGTGGCGAGGCCGCAGTTCACGACCTTGCCGCTGCTCCCTGGCGCGATCGCCGACGGCGTCGGCAGCGGGGCGAGCGGCGGCAGGGTGGGGGTGCTGACCTGGCTTGTCCCAGGCGCCCAGGCGGCGGGCAGGGTGGCGTCATAGACCCCCCCGTTCGACCCCAGCGCCTGTACGATGCCGGTGCCGCTCAGGATCAGATAGACCATCCCCCGCCGTACAATCAGTTCGCCGGGCGGCGTGCTGGACGAGCCGGATAGGTTGACCACCGCGCCATCCACCTCATAGACCGCCACGCCGACCTGGATGATCAGCGTGTGCACCCGGCCCAGGCTGTCCTTGAGATACGGCTCGCCGCTGACCGCGCCATTCAGCACCAGTTGCTGGCTGTTCTCCGGTGAGGGGAACGGCGCCAGCGAGGGATCGCTGGGGAAATAGTTCACCGCCCCTGACGGCGGGTTCGTCGTGCCCGCGCCCCCCAGCGCCTGGTTATAGGCGGCGAGCAGCATCGGCACGTCGGCTGCGCCGAGCGGGCTGGTGACGGTAAGCGTAAAGGTCATATAGATTCCCTGAATAAATGGGCGACCAGCAACGACGTGCGACCACCGCCGCGGCATGATCGAGGCCCGATCACGCCCCTGGTGAGGTCACCTGTCCCAGGTCGCCAGGAGCGGTTAATCCAGCAATGTAACAACGGCGATTGGTATCAAATCCCGGTTAGAATTCCGCCGGAGCCAGATCCCGGCTGGTGCGGAGCCGATACGACAAAACCGGAGGTTTGTCAAGCATATTTTCCTACCGCGGCCCCAGAGGAGGTCGAACCGGTTGGGCCGGAAATCCCCGCGTCACCCCCAAGCCTTCCCAACCGCCGCACAAGCGCCCAATCTCCCCTAACGCAACGAGGGGGAGAATCCACCATGAGCAAGATCGACGGCGCCACCCTGATGGCTCGCAGCCTCAAACAACAAGGCGTGGACTACATGTTCGGAATCGTCGGATTCCCCGTGCAGCCCATCGCGGCGGCCGCCCAGAAGCTCGGCATCACGTATATCGGCATGCGCAACGAACAATCCGCCTCCTACGCCGCCCAGGCCGCGGGCTACCTCACCGGACGCCCCGGCGCCGCGCTCGTCGTCTCGGGCCCCGGCGTCGTTCACGGCCTCGCCGGCCTCGCCAACGCGCAGCAGAACTGCTGGCCCATGGTCCTGATCGGCGGCGCCTCCCCCACCTACCAGAACGCCATGGGCGCCTTCCAGGAGGAGCGGCAGGTCCTGATCGCCTCCCCATTCTGCAAGTTCGCCCATGCGGTCGAGCACGTCCACCGCATCCCCTTCTACGTCGAAATGGCCGTCCGCCACGCGATCTACGGCCG
>DASYBP010000510.1:0-4381 GCA_036500715.1 Rhodopila sp. | reverse complement strand
TCCGCCTCTGTAAGGGACAGCGACGATGAGATCGTACAGGCTTGTGCCGAGGCGTGGAACTGGCTTGCCAACGATCCGGGCCGGATCCGATCCATCGGCGACCGGGAGTGGGCAACGGTCACTGTCTAGGGCGGCTGGTATAAATTACGGGAGGATCTGTTTCGACCGCCTGCTCGAGCGTCGGCGTGAGAGAGTGGAAAACAGACTCAATCCCCGGCTCGAACTTTTGCACGACGATTCGCTCGAGGAGCTGGTCATCCGGGTAGATTATGGTGGTCATCCCATCAACGATCAGCTTAACGATGTTGTCCACGTCGCCATCCATTGTAGTCGGAGGAAAGTAGAAGATCGTCGCCGCCAGCGGCCGATGATCGATGTAAAAGAAGTCTCTCAGCGTCTTGGCATGCGCACCAGCGATCGCGCCCACCTTTCGCTTCCATAACTCCTTTCCCTTCGTGTTGGGCGACTGATGCGAGCGTGGGGTGTCCCTGATCACGAACTCGATCGGGAACGGCAGGCTGATACCAGGCTCAAGTGGCACGTCGCTCAACGGTGGGAAGCCCCGGTTTGCACGCTGGTATATATCACAGGTGCCAGGGAGGAACCCCGTCCCGGTCCTTTTAGCATCAGCGTCTTAAGCCAGACTGGCGAGGCTCATCCGACACGAGCAAGACGCAGGTGCAACGGGCTCGGGGTGTCGTCCGACACGACCCCGACGCCGTTGCTGCCACTATAATTCTAATCACAATCTCGACGCGAATCCAACTCCGGATAACTCGGAAAATCCCCAGCACAGCTTCGTCAATATTCGAACTGATACGTCAGACCGACGCTGGCGGCGTCGGCGCTGCTGGTGCTGCCGGTCGCCGACGTGTTGCCCGATCCGGCGGTGGTCTCCAGCTTCAACCCCTTGGCGAGATCGACCTGCACCGTCGCCTGGGTGCCATTGCCGGTGGCACTCTGCTTGGCGCCGAGATAGACGCCTCGGGTAAGGTAGCTTCCGGCTTCCAGTGTCGGATTGCCGTTGTTGGTGCTGCCCACGGACAACCGGTCGAGGCCGAACGTGTTGCGCAGGCTCTCCAGCGGATCGAAACCGGACGTGGCCCCGGACATCGACGCCAGGGCGGCGGCGATCTCGGCAAGCTGGAACGGGCTGAGTTTCGATGTGCTGGTGTTGAACAGCAGTTGCGCGAGGATCTCGTCCTGCGGCATGTCGGGCACGCTCGACAGGGTAATTTTTGGATTTTTCGCCGAACCGCCGATCGTCAGGGTGGCGACGATCGTGGACGTGGTGGAGGTGGCGACGAAATGGATCGAGGGGTCGGCGATGCCGGCGCCGGAGAAATCGATCGTGCCCTCGGTGAAATTCAGCGTGCTGCCGACGATGGTGAAGGTTCCGCGGCGCAGGTGCAGGCCGCCATCGGGAACCGGTTTTGCGGCTGTGCCGTGGACGTGGATCGTGCCGCCGAGTTCGGCGTCGAGGCCGCGGCCGCGGATGAAGACCTGCTCCGGTGCGTTCAGGGTCAGATTGAGCGCGATCCGGGACGGCGATTCCGTTTCGGGCGCTGGTGGCGGCGGTGGGGCGTTAGCGGGGCGTACCGGCAGAACGGCGATGCTCGGCGGCATCTTGTCCGGGATGCGGATGTCGGCGCGCCGGACATGCAAGGTGCCGGCCGCCTGAAGATCGCCCGCGACGTCGCCCCGAACGGTCAGGTCGGCATCGACCGTGGCGGTCATCAGGTCGCTGGACAGCGGCCGAGCGTCGTTCGCGGTGAAGTGGAGGTCGATCGGCATGGCGTTGACCAGACTGATCGTGCCGGAACCACCGAGCGTTCCGGGGCCGGCTTTGCCGGAGAACCTGGCGAGGCGGATGGTGTCACCTGACGCCTCGATCGTCGCTGTCAGATCGGTGACGTGGGCGCCCACCGTGTAGTCCGCGACATCCCCCTTGGATAGGTCCGCGGTGCCGCGGATGCGTGGCGAGGCGACGGTTCCGGTCGCCGTGGCATCGAGATGCACGATGCCGCGGGCGCGGCGTCCTTGCGCCATCATGAGGGGGTCCAGCATTGCGAGATCGAGGTGGCCGTTGGTCTTCACCGCGAGTTCGCCGGTCTTCGCAAGCGGCACCGAACCGGTAACCGTCACATGTGAGGGACCGGCCGTCAGCCTTGTGTCAATGCGCGCCGCGGCGCCAAGCAGCGTGGCGCTGGCGATGAGGTTCGCCGCGGGAAGTGCCTGGCCGGGACCCTGCGCCTGTTTCACGTCGGTGGCGGTGAGTTTGATGGTGCCTTCTGGACGGGCGGTGGTGCCGGTCAGCCTGGCCTCGGCGGCGATGACCCCGGTGGCGGCATAGGCAGGGTTGATCGCGGCGGCAATATCCGCGGGCAGGTCGCGCAATGTGGCGGTCAGGTTGAGAGTGCTGCCGGCTGTTCCGGAAACCGCCAGCTCTGCCTGGCGCAGGCCGAGGCGCATGCGGTCGACCGCCACGCCGTCGGTGAAGCTGAATCTGGCCGGGGCGAGGAGCTTCAGCACAAGCTGCTTCCAGCTTGCATCCATCCGACTGAGCGCAAGGGTCTTTTCGCTGACATTCAGGGTGCCTGCGGTGGCGAGTTTTGCTGCCCCATCGGCGATCGAGGGCGCGTCGGCGGTGACGGTGAGCGCGAGCGCGTCGAGGTCGCCCTTGGCAGTGGCGCGCGCGGCGATCGCCCTGGCGCTGCCGGCGGATACGCCGTCGGCGGTGAGTGTGGCATCGACGTTGGGGTGGCCAACCGGGTCGGTGACGGTGGCATTGAGTTCGGCTTTGCTAATCGCCGCTGTGCCTGGAACCGTGGCATCGCGGATGGTGACGTTGATTTTTGCCGCCCGCTGGTCCGAGTCGAGTGCAGCCTTGGCCTGACCGGAGAGGGGACGGCCCACCAGGGGCTCGAAATCCGCGAGGCGGCCGATTTCGAGATGCAGATTGCCGGCGGGAATCACAGCAGGCGGGGTCAGGCTCAGGTCGCCCGCCGCCTGCAGCGACTTCCAGGCTGCCTGGGCAATGTTGACCTTGACCGCGCCCTTCTCCTCGTCCGCGGTGAGGGCGAGGGTCAGCGGGGCGTCCAGTAATGTGCCACCGGCATTGACCGTGGCATGCGGTGCCGACGGTAGGCCGCTCGCATCCACCTTGGCGGTGATATGGCCGGACTTGTAGCCCTTGGCCGCGAGATCAGCGCCGAGATCGGCCTGGACGGCGAGATCTTGCAGCGCGCCGGCGGCGTGGCCCTTGGCATCCAGCGAGCCGGACAGGCTGGGTTCGATGCTGGCCAGGTCGGAAAGGGCGACGGTCCAGTTCAGGTTGAGCTGCTGGTTTGCCATGCTGCCCTGAGCGGAGACGTTCAGCGCCTTGCCGTTCACCGAAAGGTGGGACAGCGTGACGTCCTGGCCCTTCATGGTGGCTGCGACGTCGATTGCGCCGTCGTCACCGATCAGCGCGGGGACCGGCGCCATACCGCCGGTGATGGCGATGCGTCCCTTGATGGAGGCTGTGGTCGTCTCGTCCTTCACCTCGGCGGCGAGATCGAGGTCGGTGCTGCCGCTCAGGCTGGTGCCCCCGGCCGCTGCCAGCGGCGAGAGGTTGGGCAAGGTCAAATGGGCTTGAACCTGCTCGATGCCCGCGGTGCGGGCGGTGCCCTCGGCGGAAACCAGGGGGTGATGCAGCGCGAAGGTCACCGGGCGGTCCGCTGCGTCCAATTGCGCGGAGACGTCGAGAATCACCGGGTCGCTGGCAAGGAGGTCCGGTTTGGGGCCGGGAACGTGCAGGTCGTTGATCGCGGCATGCAGCTCGACCTGGCCGGCGTTGCCGTTGACATCGGCGTTCAGCGCGCCAATCCGAGCGCCAGCGGCGCTGAGGGCGTTGATCTTGATGGTGCCGTTGGCGTCGGGTTTGCGGAACGGGCCATGGACTTTGGCGTCCACCATCACCGACTGCCACGAAATGTTCGGGGCAGGCTCCATGGCGGGAGCCTGGGCCTTGACGGCCATGTCGGCGGCCTCGTGTTTCAGATCCACGGTGCCGGTGGCGGAGGCGGTCAGCTTCCCGGCGGTGATTCCGACCCGGGTGCCCAGCGCGTCTCGGGGACCCTCGACAGAGGCCTGGATTGCGATTGCGCCAAGGTCGGGCAGGTGGGCGATGCTGGAGATCATGCCCTTGGCAGGCTCGTCGGCGTTGACCGTCGCCTGGATCGCGTCCGACGTGACGCGGCCCTTGACGGTGTAATGGCCGGGCGAATCCAGGCGGTTGGCGTCGAGCCGGATCGTGCCTTCGGTGAGGGTTGGTAGATCGGCCGACCCGTCGAGAGCCAGGGTGGAGCCGGCCCCGGCGACGGCCTCGACGATCACCGCC
>DASYBP010000509.1:0-4266 GCA_036500715.1 Rhodopila sp. | reverse complement strand
CGGACCAGGCCGCTTACACGGACGCCGGCACGCCGGTTCCGCTGGCCGGCTTCGGCAGCGTGGCCGCGTTCAGCGGCACCTCCACGTCGATCTCCAGCGTCGAGAACGACGCGCCGCGATCCAGCTTGATCTGCACCGCGTCCCGATCGACCGTCACGTGCTTGGCGATGACCGCCAGGATCTCTTCCTGCAGCGTCGCCAGCAGATCGGATTTCCCAATAACGCTGCGTTCATGCGCCAGCATCACCTGCAAGCGGTCCCGCGCCACGGGTGCAGTGTTCTTTTTGCGGAACAGCTCTAACAGGCTCATGCAACCCTCCGTCCGAACAGCCGGCCGATCAGTCCAGGCCGCAGCATCGGAACCACCACATCCACCTGATCGCCCTTGAGCCGCTTGGCCGCATCGAAATAGGCCCGCGAGGCGGAGGCATTCGGGTTGTTCAGCGTCACCGGCGAACCGATGTTCGAAGCCTTGAGAACCTCTTCGCTTTCCGGAATGATCCCCAGCAGCGGGATCGACAGGATCTCCAGCACGTCCTCGACCTTCAGCATCTCATTTCGCGAGGCTCGACCGGCATCATAGCGTGTTACCAGCAGATGCTTGTGGATACGTTCGCCCTGTTCCGCCCGCAGCGTTTTCGAATCCAGCATGCCGATGATGCGATCCGAGTCGCGTACCGACGAGACTTCCGGGTTGGTGACGACCACCGCGACATCGGCGTTGCGCATCGCCAGCAGCGCGCCGCGCTCGATTCCGGCCGGGCTGTCGCAGATCACCCAGTCGAATTTCTCGCGCAGCTCCGCGACGACCTTGTCCACGCCCTCGATGGTCAGGGCATCCTTGTCGCGCGTCTGCGACGCCGGCAGCAGCGACAGCGTATCGATCCGCTTGTCGCGGATCAACGCCTGCGCCAGCTTGGCATCACCCTGCACCACGTTGATCAGGTCGAACACCACGCGGCGTTCCGCCCCCATCACCAGGTCCAGGTTCCTCAACCCGACATCGAAATCAATCACCACGACATTCTCGCCGCCGCGCGCGAGCGCAGCACCGAGCGCGGCGGTGGAGGTCGTCTTGCCGACACCGCCCTTGCCGGAGGTCACCACCAGCACTTTGCCCATCTGCGTTCCCCTCAATCCAGCACTGAAAGTTTCATCTGTTCGCCGTCCAGCCAGGCCTGCACCGGCTTGCCCAGCAATCTGGCGGGCATGTTGTCCGCAGTCTGGTAGACGCCGTCGATCGCCAATAGCTCCGCTTGCAGCTTCCGGCAGAAGATCCGCGCGCCGGGATGCCCGGAAAGCCCGGCAATGGCTCTTCCGCGTAACGTTCCGTAGACGTGCACCGACCCGCCCGCCATCACCTCCGCCCCTGACGCCACCGACCCCAGCACGGTGATATCGCCGCGCTCGAACACGATGGACTGACCGGAGCGAACCGGCTGGTCGATCAGCAGGGTATTCGCATCGCCGCCTGATGGCGCCGGGTCGGCGAGCGGCGCGCCCTTCGCGGCGATCTTGGCGGGCGTTGCATCGGGCGCCTCGATCTCGCGTCCCGGCCGAGCGGATGCGGGCAGGGGCCGGCCCCACGCCTCGATCCCAGCCCAGGCCGGATGGGCGCCTTCGGTGCCGATGATGTGGATGCCGCGCTGTTCCAGCAGCTGCAGGAACCGCGCCACGTCCGATTGTTCGCGCGGCAAGGACCCAAGGTCGACCACGACGGGGCGTGCATCAAAGAAGTTGGGCGACCGTTCCATCTGCGAATCTAGCGCCGCGAGCCAGTTGTCCAGCGGGACTTCGGGTGCCAGAACCAGGGCCATGATGGAGCGGCCACGCAGCCGGATCAGCGGTTTGGTATCGGAGGATGTCACGCTTTCCGACGTATCCGCTGAGTGCCGGGTGGTCAACGAGAATCCGGAGGGGTTGCACAAAATGATGTGGATAACCCTCCACCCCGACGCTAGGGGTGGTATCTAGCGTCCCGGTTCGGAAGTTCGCCATGCCCGGATCACCCGCCTTACGAACTTCCGAACCGATAAGGACACTAGCAAGGCATTGTTTTCTAGTGTGGTTTATGGTTCCGAAGTCCGCTCCGCCTGCGCGCTCCACAGTATGGCGGACTTCGGAACCACCACACTAGATCGGGTTTCAGCCAGTCCGTGGTGGCGCCGCCAGGGTTCCCCCGGGCGGCGCCGCTACGTCAGGTGATCGCGTGGGCCAGCAGGCTGGCCAGGCTTGTGCTTCCCGCGCCGTCGATGGTCGCGAGTGTCACGCTGGAACCGCCGGATTTTGCGGCGATCGACACCGTCGCCGCCGTCCCCGACTCGGCGACTGTCAGGTAATTCGACAGTGTGGAGGCCGATCCGTTCCAGTTCGTCGCCGCCAGCGCGGTCCTCAGGTCCAGGGTGTCCCCCATCGCCAGGATGTTGCCGGTGAAGGTGATGGTCCCGTTGCCCGCGGCCGGCAGAACATAGCTGTTCGCACCGCCCGAGTCGGTCACCGTGTCCGCCCCGCCCGACAAGCTCACGCTATCCCCGGACCCGCTGAGGAACAGCATGTGGTTGCCCGACGTGGCGGCAATCGAAACCTGACTGGTGCTGACGGTATCGCTTGCCACGCCCGAGGCGAGCGTGATCGAAGCCGGCGGCGCGCCCGCACTAACCGCGATCGGGCTAGGCGAAGCGGCCGCCGTCGCGGTGGGCGGAGGCGTCGGGGGTGTCGAGCCGATGATCGAGGCGATCTGCTGTCCATAGCTGGTCAGGTTTCCGCTGCCGTCGGTCAGTTGATCGCCCACCGCGCCAGGATTCCACCCCCAGGCGAGGAACCCCTTGCCGCTGGAGGCGATGGCCTGGATCACCTGATTGGCGTTGCCGTCGATCGAGTTGCCGGTCGTGGAGTTACCGAACTCGCCGATGATAACTGGCACGGTTCCGTCAGCACTGGTGATGGTTTGCGCTCCGGCGATCCCCGACGCACCGCTGGCTGAGCCCTCTAACGCGGCTGAGACTGTCGCCTGGTCGGTGCTGTAACCCGAGTCCCAACCGTAGGAGTGCAGGTCCCAAACGATGTTGTGCATGCCGGCATAGTCGGACGGCGTCATCGGCCCCGCGCCGTCGTAACCGGTGGCGTCGGCGCCCACCAGCCCCGGATTACCACCGCTCGGTTCCTCCATCAGGATAGGAGCGTTGTCGCCGGCGGCACGGATCGTGTTGTACGTCGCCAGCTCCTGCGCCGCGATGCCCGCCAGGTCGGTCCCGTTGCCAGGTTCGTTGTAAGTGCCGAACCAAACGTAGGGGTTGTCCTTGAAGGTGGTCGCCAACGACGAGTACCAAGCCTGCTCGGTGGCAAGCTGCGCGCCGGTGTAGGGCTGGTTGGAGATGCCGGTGTGGTCCTCGAGCTCGACCACGATCCCCTTGGCGGTCAGCGCATTGACCTGAGCTTCAAACTGGGAAACGTCGGGGTAGCCTGAACCCGGAGGCCCCTCGAAGTTAACCCGGACCATGCTCAGGCCAGGGAAGGCTGTCGTGAGCGGCATGGTCGTGCCGTTCCCCACGGCAGAACTTAGTTGGTCCCAGTAAATGTTGATCCCCTTGGCGATGAAGGTCTGTCCGCCGGGGGCGATAATCTGCCCATTTGCCACGTGGAACGAACCCGTGGAGGCACCGCCTTGCGGGGCTGGCGTCGGCGAGGGAGTCGGAACCGGGGTGGGTGTTGGCGGCGGGGTCGGCGTGGTGGCGTTGGGGGGTGCGGAAGCCGCGGTCCACAACTGGCTTGCGGTCGAATAGGTGTACCAGCTACCGGTGGCGGCATCTTCGCCATAGACTAGGCCGTTGGCGATCGCCAGCGCGCCGGTGCCGGCACCACCCGGAACCGCCGTGCCGTTCTCGTTGACCACAGCGGCGGAGGTGAGCGTCCACACATTTCCCGATACGTCCTTGAGCGATCCGCCACTGCTGGGGGTCAGCTCGGCCAAGGTCGGCGCTGCCGTGGGTGTAGGCGTGGGTGCGGGCGTTGGCTTGGGCGTGGGTGCGGGCGTCGGCGTCGGAACCGTCAGAACCGGCGCGGAGGCCGCAGTCCACAGCTGGCTCGCGGTCGAATAGGTGTACCAGCTACCGGTGGCGGCATCCTTGCCGTAGACCAGGCCGTTGGCGATCGCCAGCGCGCCGGTACCAGCACCACCCGGAACCGCCGTGCCATTCTCATCGACCACAGCGGCGGAGGTGAGCGTCCACACGTTCCCGGATGCGTCCTTGAGCGATCCGCCACTGC
>DASYBP010000508.1:0-3053 GCA_036500715.1 Rhodopila sp. | reverse complement strand
GCGGCCAAACAGGTCGGACGGCCGCCGCGGACCCAGCGCGATCAACCAATATCCGCCATCCTCCGCCGGCCCGAACACAGCATCCGTTCGGCCCAGCATATCGAAAGCGTCGCAAACGTCTGCGGCGCTCGCGGCCGGGATGTCGCACCCCATCAGCGCCACCCGTCTGAATCGCCTCAGCGCGCGGGACATCCGCTGCCCGAGATCACCGCCCCCCTGCGGCACCACCCGAATCCCCGCCGCAACCCGCACCCGCGCTCGGTCCGGCGTGACCGCGAGCACCACGTCGAGGCGGCGGCAAGCCTTCAGCGCGCGCAACAGCGCTGTTAAAGTGCCGACATGAAAGCGCAGCGCCGCGCGGTCGCCGATCTCCCTCGCAAGTCGGCGCTTGACCGCGCCCAGGCGCGGCGCACGCGCAAACACGATCACCGTGTCCCTCATCCATAGATCCGGACGATCAGCCGCGGCGGCACCCAAGCAAACCACAGCGCCAGGCAAAGCAGATTTCGCGTTGACCGAAGCAGATAGCCCTGACGTTCCCACTTTTCCGCCGAAGTCACCGCATCAGCCGCCAGGGCGATCAGCCGGTACCGGCCAAGGCGCCTGACAAGGTCAACGTCTTCCATCAGCGGCAATCCCCGCATACCGCCCACGGCATGCAACAGCTCCCTGTGGATCAACAGTCCCTGGTCGCCATAGGGCAGTCCGAGGACCCGGCAGCGCCAGGCAACCAGCCGTTCCAGGCGCCGCGCCCGCTTGTCGCCACTGTCCAGGGCAAGCCGGAAGTACCCCGCGCATCCAGGATCGTCGTGAACAGCGCTCTGCCATCCCGGCGCCAGGCGCGTGTCGGCGTGCAGCAGCAGCAGCCACGCATGCGAGGCCACCGCGATTCCGGCAGCGATCTGGCCTCCCCGCCCGCGCGGAGCAACGATGACCCGCGCGCCTAAAGCGGCAGCCCGCTCCGGCGTTCCATCGCTACTGCCGCCGTCGACAACAATGACCTCCGCCGCGCCGCTGATCCGGGCCAACGTGGAGTGCAGGAAAGCCGCGGCGTTCAAAGTCGGGATGATAATGGAAAGGTCGCTGGTCATGGCCCGGCCGGGGCCGGCGTGGCGTGCGGTTCGCCGGGTCTACCCCTTCAACACCTCCGGATTGGTCACTCGCACCGGCTTGCCGTCCATAAACGCCAGCGCGTTCTCGATCATCTGCGGATAGAACGTGTCCCAGGTCTCCCGCACGCAGTACCCCAGATGCGGGCTGAGCACGGTATTCGGCGCGCTCCGCAGCGGATGATCCAGCGGCAGGGGCTCCCGGTCATACACGTCAAGCGCGGCGACGATCCGGCCCGCGTGCAGCGCCTCCAGCATCGCCGTCTCGTCGACGATCGGCCCGCGTGAGGTGTTCACCAAAATCGCCCCCCGCTTCATCCGCGCAATATCGGACCGCCCGACCAGACCTCGGCTACGATCCGAAAGCACCAAATGAATGCTGACGGCGTCAGCGGCCGACATCAACATATCCTTTGAAACCAGTTCCGCCCCAACCTCGGCCGCACGCTCAGCCGTCAGGTTCTGGCTCCACGCAATCACCTTCATGCGCAACGCCTTGGCAAAGGTCGCCATGTAGCCGCCAAGCTTCCCCAGCCCGATTACGCCGAGTGTCTTGCCCGCCAGCGCAAACCCCACCGGCACGCCCATTTGAAACCCGCCGGCGCGGATCTTTGCATCGCCGACCGCCAGCCCCCGCGCCGCCGAAATCAGCAGGCCCAGCGCCAGCTCCGCGGTCGCCGAGTCGGCATTCGCGCCGCCTTGCGTGTAACAGACAGGAATGCCGCGCGCGCTGCACGCAGGCACATCCAGCGACAGATTGCGCGCGCCGGTGATACCCAGCATCCGCAGCTTCCCCAGCCGGTTGATCAACGAGGCTGGCAGCGGCGTCCGTTCCCGCATCGACAGCACAATGTCGAAATCCGCCAGTTTCGCCGCCGCGTCGTCCTGATCGGCAAAAGCCTCCGAGAATATTACCACCTCGGCCCGCGCCTGCAGCGGCCTCCAGTCGGCGGCACCCCGCGCCACGCCCTGCCAGTCGTCCAGCACCGCTACCCGGATCGTCTCGCTCATCGTCCTTCCCCCGCATCGGAAGCCAAGAAACTGAAGCCGCCGCACCGATCTCGCAAGCGGTTGCCGCCCTCGGTTGCTCCCATGCCCCGGCCGTGGCATTTCCCGCACCAGCAGGAGGAACCCAGTATGACCAACGTCGCCGTCATCGGGGCCGGGCTGATCGGCCGAGCCTGGTCCATCGTTTTCGCCCGCGCGGGATTTCAGGTGACCTTGTGGGATCAGTTCCCGCTTCAGGTGACCCAGGCTATGGCCTTCATCACTGACCGCCTGCCCGAACTGCGCAGCGCCGGCCTGCTCGCCCACGAACCCGCCACCGTGCTCGCCCGCATCCGCCCCATGCAATCGATGTGGGAAAGCGTGCGCGACGCCGAATACATTCAGGAAAGCAGCCCCGAACGCGTCGACGTCAAACGTCCCCTCTTCGCCGAACTAGAGCGCGCGTCTCGGCCCGACGCGGTCATCGCCTCGTCCTCCTCCGGCATCCCCGCCAGCGCCTTCACCGAGGAGCTGAAGACGCGGCAACGCTGCCTGATCGCCCATCCGGTGAACCCGCCCTACTTGGTGCCGCTGGTCGAGATCTGTCCCGCGCCATGGACCGATCCCGCCACGGTCGAACGCACCCGCGCCATTATGGTCGAGGCCGGCCAGGTACCCGCCACAGTGAAGAAGGAAGTCGACGGCTTCGCGCTGAACCGCCTGCAAGGCGCCTTGCTGGCCGAGGCCTTCCGCCTTATAGCCGACGACGTCATCTCCCCCGTCGACCTCGACGCGCTGGTGAAACACGGTCTGGGGCTGCGCTGGAGCTTCATGGGCCCACTGGAAACGATCGACCTCAACGCCCCTGGCGGTCTGGCGGACTACTGTGAGCGTTACGGTCCCCTATACGCGACGATGCAGGAACAGATGAAACCGCTGGCCTGGGATAAGGCGCTC
>DASYBP010000507.1:0-7153 GCA_036500715.1 Rhodopila sp. | reverse complement strand
CCCTGAAGACCTCCGTCAGCGCTGGCGGGCAGATGCGGCAGGTGTCCTCTCCATGGCTGCCTTTATGTCATCGGGACGGGTAAAGGCGAGATATTCCCGTGCATATTCGGGCGGGAGGACCTCAACCATCGTTTCATTCTCGACCCATACCTCGATCACATGGAACGGGCCACGATTGCAGTCGAAGCATTGCCACCCCGCGCGCTGAGCGATCGCACGAACAGTATCGGGGTCGGTCGGTACGCTGACAGCCAGATGCGTCGGACCGTAGCCCCGCGCGTCATTCTTTACGAAACTGCCGCCGACGGCACCGCCGGGCTGGAGCTCGGTTCCCGCCGGATAGACCTCCACCCCGGACCCGTGCTCGTCGAGCTGTAGCGCGAAGAAACTTCCAGGGTTGGGCGGGAACGGGATCGCGGTTCCGCCCATGAGCTCGGCCAGCACTCCGGCGGCCTGCTTCGGGTCTCGCGCGGCGATCGAGAGATGATGGATCATGGCTTTCTCACCAATTCAGTTCTACCATTTATAGCAGACAGCTGGAGACACGGCCAGAGCGGCGACTCAAACTTGGTCGGAACGCGTAAAGGGCTCTTGGGAAATAGAAATGGAAGTAGTGCGGCGGCGCGCGCAGATAACCGAGCCGGTTACTGCTCGGACCCGGATGAAGGCCCTGGTCATGTCGCGCCTGCTGATGGACGATATCAGTAGTTGGGATGCGTTTGAGCAGTAAGACGGCCGATCAAGTCACAGACCGCCGCACGGCCCGGAGTGTGTCGTCACAGATTGGTGGTGCGGAGCTTTATCGATCAGAATTTCATCCGGTGCGAATGTGTCGATCTCGCTCGGCTATGCGATACTATTACCCAGAAAGTCCCTGCGTTGGAATGAATCTGAGAAGAAGTTCTTTCCGACGCCGTAATAGACGGTGTCGCCAAGATCCTTCATTTCCAGAATCGCGGCGTCGGCGCGTCCTGCCGGCGGCTTCATGACGTGGGCCTCGGTTACCTCGGCGACGATAACGTGATGATCACCCAGCTCGACGATCTGCTGAACGGTGCATTCTACGGCCGCGATGGCTTCGTTCAGGATCGGGGCACCGTTGGTACCGAGGTGGAAGGCCTGGCCCGACAAGAGGCCGTTCTCGACCTTGCCCGGCCCTTGTGCTCCTTGCCCAGCATGTTGAGGGCGAACCGGCCGGTGCCCTTGACGACGGTATGCGCCCCGGAATCGGCCTTGACGCCAACCACCACGAGAGGCGGTGTAAACGAGCCTTGGGTGACCCAGTTCACCGTGGCCGCACCGACATTGCCTTTGGCGTCGTCGGCGGTCAGCACGTAAATCCCGTACGGGATCATGCGGAGTGCGGTTTTCTTGGCGTCGGTGTCCATCGTTTTCCCCTTTGACACGGGGGCGATGTTAGAGCGGATTGGGGCAGGGTGGGAAGCGTGTAGGCCGGTTGCCAGGCTCGCGTGCCGGGACGTCGTCCGCGGCGGGCGCCAGGCCGGCCACGACGTAGATCGATACTACAGCGGCTCAGTATCGAGCGCGTATCCCGCGGTTCGCACGGTACGCACCACGTCTAATTCATTTGCGCCGTTGATCGACTTGCGCAGCCGTCGAATATGAACATCGACGGTGCGGGGTTCGACGTGAATGTCAGGTCCCCAGACCGCATCAAGCAACTCCTCGCGGGAGAACACCCGCCGCGGATGCTGCATGAAAAATTCCAGCAGGCGGAACTCCGTCGGTCCGAGGTGCACGCGTCGGTCGTTGCGGTTGACCCGGTGCGATGCAAGGTCCATTTCGATGTCGTGGAACACCAACTGGCCCTTCACAGGCATGGCGCTTGAGCGGCGCAAAAGCGCGCGCATCCGGGCGAGCAGCGCCTCGATGTTGAATGGTTTGGTTATGTAATCATCTGCCCCGGTGTTCAGCCCGCGCACGGCATCCTGGTCCTCCGTGCGGGCTGTGACGATGATGACCGGCAGATCGCGCGTCGCGGCCTTGCGGCGGATCTGGCGGCAGACCTCGATGCCGGACATGACCGGCAGCATCCAGTCCAGCAGCACCAGGTCGGGCTTCGACTCGGCGATGCGGGTCAGTGCCTCTTGCCCATCACCGGCTTCCTCGACGCGAAAGCCTTGCCTCTCCAGGTTGTAGCGCAGCATCGTGGCAAGCGCGGCCTCGTCTTCCACGACCAGTACAAGCGGCTTGGGCAGGCTGGAAAGACCGTCGAGCATTGTTGTATTTCCCGCTTATTCTTTGGATCTGACAACAGTATAGGCGGATGTATCGCCCTTGGGCCTGACATCGGGAATGACCTCGCCTTCGACGGCGTAGTAAACCGTCTCGGCGATGTTGGTGGCGTGGTCGCCGATGCGCTCCAGGTTCTTGGCGATGAACAGCAGGTGGGTGCAGGGCGTGATGTTGCGGGGATCCTCCATCATGTAGGTGATCAGTTCCCGGAACAGCGCGTTGTAAATGTCGTCGACCACACGGTCCGAGCGCCAGACCTCGATCGCCTTGGCGGTGTCGTTGCTGCCCACTGCATCGATGATCGATTTCAACTGCTCCTGGACCAGCGTTGCCATGTGCGCCAGGCCAGCGAGTGAATATGGCAGATTATACTGCGCAAGAACGATGCTGCGCTTGGCGACGTTGGCGGCATAGTCGCCGACACGCTCCAGGTCGCCAGTGATCTTGAGGGCGGCCACGACACGGCGCAGGTCGCTCGCCATTGGCTGGCGCAGCGCCAGCATGCGGATGACGAACTGCTCCACCTCGCGCTCCAGCGCGTCGACCTTGGGGTCCTCTTCCACCGCGCGCGTCGCGGCGGCGCTGTCACGCTCCATGATCGCCTCGGCGGCCAGGGCAACCTGGCTTTCGACGATCCCGCCCATCTCGGTCAGCATGTCGCGCAATCGCTTCAAGTCGTTGTCGAAGCTCTTGACCAAGTGTTCGGTCGAATCAGACATCCGCCTCTGCCTTTCTTACTCAGCCAAACCGACCGGTCACATATTCCTGCGTGCGTCTCTGCTTCGGCGAAGTGAAGATCTGTGCTGCCGGGGCGCATTCCACCATCTCGCCCAGGTAGAAGAACGCTACCTGATCCGCGCACCGCGCCGCCTGCTGCATATTATGAGTGACGATTGCAATGGTGAAATCGTGCTTCAGCTCGTCGATCAGTTCTTCGATCTTCAGGGTGCTGATCGGGTCAAGCGCGCTGGTCGGCTCGTCCAGCAGGATCACTTCGGGCCGGACCGCGATGGTGCGGGCGATGCACAGACGCTGCTGCTGGCCGCCGGACAGCCCCAGGGCGGAGGTGTGTAGCCGGTCCTTGACCTCGGCCCAGAGCGCCGCGCGGGTCAGCGACCACTCCACACGCTCCTCCATCGCCGATTTGGTCAGCCGTTCGTGCAGCTTCACGCCGAAGGCGACGTTGTCGAAAGTCGTCATGGGGAACGGGGTCGGTTTTTGGAACACCATGCCGATGCGTGCGCGCAGAGCGTTCAGATCGACTTTCGGATCGATGATGTTCATGCCGTCCATCATCACCTCGCCGGTGGCGCGCTGGCCCGGATACAGGTCGTACATCCGGTTCAGCACGCGCAGCAGGGTCGATTTGCCGCATCCCGACGGGCCGATCATGCCGGTTACCTGACGATCGGGCAGGTTCAGGTTGATGCCCTTCAACGCGCGATGGTCGCCGTAGAAGAAATCGAGATTTTCTATCGAGATACGCGGGGTATTGATCGCCGTGGCGGCGCGCGCCCGGACCCCGCCGAAGCTGGCGCCTTGATTTTGTGCCGGTTGGGTGGTCATGCTCATGATTGCCTCAATTCCCTCGGCGAAGCAGCAGCCGGGCCGCGATGTTAATGGCGAGCACGCCAAACGTGATCAGCAAGGCGCCGACCCACGCCAGTTGCACCCAGTCCTCGAACGCCGAACCAGCGTATTGGTAGATGGTTACCGGCAGGCTGGCCATCGGCTCCCGCAGGCTGACCGACCAGTTCAAATTGCCCAGGCTGGTGAACAGCAACGGCGCGGTTTCGCCGGCGATGCGGGCGACCGCGAGCAGCACACCGGTGGCGATTCCGTCCCTCACCGCGCGATAACAGACCAGCACAATGACCTTCCACTTCGGTGCGCCGAGGGCGACCGCCGCCTCCCGCAGGGAGGGGGTGATCAGGCGCAGCATGTCCTCGGTGGTGCGCACGACGATCGGGATGACGATTACAGCCAGCGCGATGCAGCCGGCGAAGCCGGAGAAGCCGCCGAACGGCTCCACGGCAAGCTGGTAGACGAAAAGCCCGATCAGGATGGACGGGGCCGACAGCAGCACGTCCGAGACAAACCGAACGGCGTTGGCCAACGGCGAGTTATGGCCATATTCCGCGAGATAGGTGCCGACCATCAGGCCGATCGGCGTGCCGACGAGGGTGCCGATCGCGGTCTGGATCAAGGTCCCGACGATTGCGTTGAGCAGACCGCCGCCCGACCCCGGCGGTTTCGTGTTATTTGTCAGGACCGTCAGGGACAGGCCCGCCGCACCGCGCCAGACCAGTGTCACTAAGATAGAACCTAGCAGGACCACGCCCAGTAGCGCGGCGGTGCTGCAGGCGACCTTGACGATCAGGTTGGTCCTGTGCCGCCGTTTGCTGAGGGCCCGCGCGACCTTCAGGTCCTTGGCCGGTCCTGGGATCGCTCCCGCCGAGGTTGCACTTGCGCTCACCTCAGACCTTTAGCCGCGGGCGCAGCAAGGTGCGCGAAATCGCCAGCACGATGAATGAGATGACGAACAGGATGAATCCGAGCGCAAGCAGCGAGGACAGCTTGAGGCTGCCGGACGGGCTCTCCGGGAATTCGAGGGCGACGATCGAGGCAATGGTGTTGCCCGAGGAGAACAGGCTGGCGGATATGCGATTCGCATTGCCGATGACGAACGTCACCGCCATCGTCTCGCCCAACGCCCTGCCGAGACCTAGCATGATGCCGCCGACAACGGACACGCGGGTGTAGGGGATGACGATCGAGCGCATCACCTCCCAGGTCGTGCAGCCGACCCCATACGCTGACTCCTTGAACACCGGAGGCACGGTCTCGAATACGTCGCGCATGGTGGCGGCGATGAAGGGGACGACCATGACGGTCAGCACCAGTGCGGCGGTGAAGATCCCGGTGCCGAACGGCGGTCCGGCGAACAGGTCCTCGAGCACCGGCACGCCATCGAATGCGCCGATTAGGGTCGGTTCGACATACTGTGACATGATCGGGACGATGACGAAGAAGCCCCACATGCCATAGATGATCGAGGGCACCGCGGCGAGCAGTTCGACGGCGACGCCGACCGGGCGGCGCAGCCAGCTGGGCGCCACTTCAGTTAGATAGAAAGCAATCCCGAACGCGAGCGGCACGGCCAGGATCAGCGCCAGCACGGAGGTCATCACTGTGCCGTAGACCGAGACCGCGGCGCCGAACTCCTGGCGCACCGGGTCCCAATCGGTCGATACCAGGAAGCTGGCGCCAAAACGGCGAAAGGCGGGCAAGCCGCCGACGAACAGCGACAGGATCAGACTGCCGAGCAGCAGCAGAACGAAAACCCCCGAGCCTCGCGCTATTCCAGCGAAAATCGGGTCGCCCGGGCGCCGCCTGCGGCGGTGGGCCGGAGCTGCGCTCAGTGCCACCGCTTGCTGCACGTCCTGTCCTTCGTTGCGTCGTTTCGGGTCACCCAGTTTCCTGTCACATCGTGCCTGGGACGGCCTTCCAAGCTGCGCGAACGGCGTTCTGCACGCTGGCCGGCAGCGGGACGTATAGCAGGCCTCTGGCAATATCGCCGCCGTGAGTGAAGCTCCAGTCGAAGAACTTCTTCACGGCGGCGCTCTGCTTCTGGTCCTTCGGGTCGGTCGGCAATAGCACGAACGTCGCTGATTCAATCGGCCAGCTCGCTGCGCCTGGCTGATCATTCAGGTCGACAGCGAAGTTCTGCACCTTCGACCAGTCGGCATTGGCGGCTGTGGCCTCGAATGCCGCCATCGTGGGGGCGACGAACTTGCCGTCGGCGTTGCGCATCATCGCGGTCGTCAGATGGTTCTGTTCGGCATAGGCGCTTTCGTCGTAGCCGATGCCGCCTGGGATCTGGCGCACGGTTCCAGCGACGCCGTCGCTACCCTTGGCGCCCGCCCCGACCGGCCAGCTGACGCTGGTCGAGGCACCGACCTTAGATTTCCACTCCGCACTCTGCGTGCTGAGGTAGTCGGTGAATACGAAAGTCGTGCCGGATCCGTCGGCTCGGTGCACCGGCGCGATCGCGGTACGAGGCAATTTCAGCTCCGGATTGATCTCGGCGATCGCCTTGTCGTCCCACCTGACGATCTTGCCCAGGTAAATGTCGGCGAGGACGGGCCCGGTGAGTCTCAGCTCGTTTGGCTTGATCCCTGGCAAATTGACGATGATATCGACGCCACCGATCACCGTCGGGAACTGCATCAACTTGTGTTCGGCCAGCTTGTCGGCCGAGACGGGCATGTCGGAGGCGCCGAAATCGACAGTGCGGTTGTTAATCTGGTTGATGCCGGCGCCAGAGCCGACCGCCTGATAGTTCAGTTGGACGCCGGTCGCGGCGCTGGAAGCGTCACCCCACTTCGAGTAGATCGGGGCTGCGAAGCTGGAGCCCGCGCCGGTGATCTGCTGCGCCTTCGCGGGGGCGGCTGAGGCGGCGATGGTGAACAGGCCGATGGCCGCGGCTGCTACGGCGAATTTCATGCTGGTCCTCCTCCGAGGTCGTCGGACGTTGGCGCGCCCGGGCCCTGGTGTGGTGGTTCCAAAAGTCCGCCATACGGCGAACCGCCCGCCGGAGCGGACTTCGGAGCCGTAAATCACACTAGAAAACGATGGTTGCGATGTCCTTGTCGGCTTGGAAGTTCGGGGTAGACGGCTACTCCGGGCACGGCGAAGTTGCGAAATCGGACACTAGGTAGGAACAATGAATCGCATATTGCATTTTTATGACAGTTAGATGACAGTGCGGGCGGCCACCGCCTTGGCGCTCCGCGCGCGGGCGGGGAAGGGGGTCAGTGCGCGCGCCGGTAGTCACATACGCAACCAAGGACGACAACTGACGAAACGGTCGTCCGTCGCATTCGGGTGCAGAACA
>DASYBP010000506.1:0-16656 GCA_036500715.1 Rhodopila sp. | reverse complement strand
TCGGCGTTTCGATGCGTCGGTTGGGATCTGTAAGGCCAGCAGCGCTTTCACCACTTCGTACGGATCGCACGGCATGCCGAGGTCGGGGCGCCAGACGCGACCAACCTCGTTCGGATCCGGCCAGATATGGACCAGCGGAAGCTGCGGCTGGGGCGCGGCGGGAAAGCTGTAGGACTGGGTGACGGTGTCGGTAAGGCGCTCGCCGAGGGCGACGATCAGGTCGGCCGTCTTCATTTCGTTGATGAGGGCGGGCGGGACGCGGATGCCCATGTAGCCGCCGTAGTTGGGATGCCGCGCATCGAACAGGTGCGGGCGGCGGTGCGTCGGATTGATCGGCAGCACCCATTGTTCCGAGAGACGCTGTAGGTCGGTGTAGACACGTTTGTCATGCATGGTGTCGGCCAGCAGAGCACCGCCGCACAGCACAAGCGGGCGTTCGGATTTGGTCAGCAGGTCGGCAAGGCGCAGTAGATCATCGGTCCTCGGGCCGGCGATGACGCGGGGGCGCGGCTGGTTCAGTGCGGCGTCGGTGGGCTCGTCGAAAATGTCTTCCGGGAGGATCACCGCGACCGGACCTGGGGTGCCCGATTCCGCGATGTGGAAGGCCCGGGCGATGGCCTCGGAGGCTTGTTCCGGCTCGTTTACCTCGATGACGCTTTTGGTGACGTCGGACAGCAGTCGAGAATAGTTCTGCTCTTGCAACGCCAGCCGGCCGAAGTCCTTGCGCTCGACCTGGCCCACCAGCATCACCAGAGGGGTGGCGTCGTGGTAGGCGGAGTGGACGGAGACCATGGCGTTGGACAGCCCCGGCCCGCGCGAGACGATGCAGACGCCGGCGCGGTTGCGCAGGCGGCCATCCGCCACCGCCATGAACCCTGCCCCGCCCTCGTGCCGGCAGACGATCAGACGGATGGAGTTGCGTTCGGTGAGCACACTGGTCAGGCCGACATAGCTCTCACCGGGGACGCAGAAGATCTGGTCGACATCGTGGGCTTCGAGGCTGTCCGCCAGCAGGCGGGCGACGGTCGTCGTAGGCATTCTAGGTGCGTCTCCTTGGCGGGGGCGGCCCGGCTGGCGACATAATTCCCCGGTTGAGCTCTTATAGGGTCGGGGTTTTGTCGCGGACAAGCCGGAGGGGTGGCGTGGGCACTGGCTGCGAGGGCTGAACGGTGGCTGTTTCCAGGTCCGTGTCGATATGCTCAGTGATTGGGAACTCAGTGAACGGGAACTCAGTGATTGGCCCCGGCAGATCTCTCAGCTACTTTCGCGAGCCACTCGCAAAACGTGGCGCTGGCGGAATTGACTGGCGGACGGGCTATCCCGATTCGTTCGGCCGCTAAGCGAAGTTCGCGTTGCGCTCCTGTCCATGCCGCGCAACGTGCAATTTTGCGCAGATCGTGTGCGGCCCCTTGAATCAAGTGTCCCCGTTGCCCGGCCTGATGCAAGATCGTGGAGCATGCGGCGGCTTGGGGGAGGTTGGATGCTGGGGTTTTCGGGGCACCTGGATACATTCACTCGTGACCGGCTGCCGCCGCTTGAGCAGTGGCCAGAGTTGCGGCTGGATGGCTTTGCCTATCCCGAACGACTGAATGCCGCGGTGGAACTGACCGATGCGATGGTGCGCAAGGGTTTTGGCGACCACACCGCGTTGATCGGAAACGGCCGTCATCGAACCTATAAGGAACTGACGGACTGGACCAATCGCATCGCCCGAGCGCTGGTGGAGGATTACCGGGTCAGGCCAGGCAACCGGGTGATGATACGGTCGGCGAACAATCCGGCCATGGTCGCTTGCTGGCTGGCGACGACGAAGGCCGGCGCCGTGGCGGTCAACACCATGCCGATGTTGCGGCCGGGCGAACTGGCGAAGATCGTCGACAAGGCGGAGATCGCCCTCGCGCTATGCGATACACGGCTGATGGATGACCTGGTTGCCTGCGGGAAGGGCAGCCGGTTCCTGAAAACCGTCGTGGGCTTCGACGGCACCGCCAACCATGATGCCGAACTCGATCGAGTGGCGCTTAGCAAGCCGGTGCGCTTCGACGCGGTGGAGACCGGGCGGGATGACGTAGCACTTCTTGGTTTCACGTCAGGAACGACGGGCGAACCCAAGGCAACGATGCATTTTCACCGGGATCTGCTGATCATCGCGGACGCCTACGCAAAGGAGGTGCTCGGCGTGACGCCGCAGGACATCTTCGTCGGGTCCCCTCCCCTGGCGTTCACCTTCGGGCTTGGCGGACTGGCGATCTTTCCGCTGCGCTTCGGTGCGGCGGCAACCCTGCTGGAACACGCGTCACCGCCGAACATGATCGAGATCATACAGACCTATCGCGCGACGATCAGCTTTACCGCGCCGACCGCCTATCGCGCCATGCTGCAGGCCATGGAGACGGGCGCCGACCTGACTTCGCTGCGTATCGCGGTCTCCGCCGGCGAAACCCTGCCCGCTCCGATCTTCGGGGAATGGGTGCGCCGGACCGGCAAGCCAATCCTCGACGGTATCGGCTCGACCGAGATGCTGCATATTTTCATCACCAACCGCGCCGACGACATGGTGCCGGGCGCGACGGGTCGGCCGGTTACCGGGTATGAGGCCCGGGTGGTGGATGACATGATGAACGAGGTGCCTCGGGGCACGGTCGGCCATCTGGCCGTGCGAGGACCGACAGGATGTCGCTACCTGTCGGACGCCAGGCAGACTGTCTATGTCCGCGACGGGTGGAACCTGACCGGCGATTCGTTTGTGCAGGAGCAGTCAGGAGCTTTCCGTTTCGTGGCGCGGTCAGATGACATGATCGTTTCGGCTGGCTATAACATCGCCGGGCCTGAAGTTGAAGCGGCGCTGTTGTCCTGCGCTGACGTGAAGGAATGCGCCGTGGTCGGCGTGGCCGATGTGGAACGGGGGCAGATCGTCCAGGCTCACGTCGTACTGGCGGACGATGTGGCGCCCGACGACGCGACGCGATTGCGCCTGCAAAATCATGTCAAGTCGACAATCGCGCCGTACAAGTATCCGCGCTCCGTGGTGTTTGTCGACGCGCTACCGAAGACGCAGACCGGCAAGATCCAGCGTTTCCGGTTAAGGTAGCGCCAACCTCTCGGTCGTCAGCCTGTCGGTCTCACCGGAAAAGTATTTTTTCAGCGCATCGTTGAAGGCGGCAACGTCGGCTCGGGCCAGCGAGAACAGAGTCATCGACGAATGAAACTTCATGTCGTCGGGACTGCCAAAAATCTGCGAGGCCGACCAGCCGCTGGTCTGGTTGACGATCTCGGTGAGGTCGATCAGCCGGGGACCAAGCACCGGATGGTCCAGGTAGGCCTGCGCCTCAGCCAAAGAGGAGATCGCGTATTGCCTTGCCATAGCACTTTGTCCGAGCCCCGCGAGTTGTGGAAACACGAACCACATCCAATGGCTTTGTTTCCGGCCGGCACGCAGTTCCCGGTAGACCTCCGAGATCACCGGCTCCTGTGCCTTTACGAAGCGGTTGAGATCGAACGAATCGGACGTTTTCATCTTCGCCCGTGACTATGGAGATCGAGAAGGCTTGCGAGGAGGCCGGGGACCGGGTGCGGGAACCGGATCGGTTGGCGGGGGCACCTCGGCGGGCGGAATGTCCTCGCCAGGGCCGGGAAGCTCTGGTGGAATCGGCTGTGGTTCGATTGCCAATGGGGTCTCCTCGGGCGGATTGCTTATGATGAACGACCGAGCTGCGGATCGGGTTCAACGAACGGCGGTCGCAGCACGAAACCCAGGCGTGACCACGACAGCGGGGACTGCTAAGGGACGGCCCATGCTGAGAAATCTGTATACCAGGGTGATGACGCTGGCGTCCTCACCCAATGCGGCCTGGTGGCTGGCTCTGATCGCCTTTGCCGAGGCGAGCTTTTTTCCCATCCCACCCGACGCGCTGCTGGTGCCGATGGCGCTGGCGAGGCCACGCTCGGCCTGGCGGCTGGCGACCGTTTGCACCGTGGCCAGCGTCGCGGGCGGCGCGCTGGGTTACCTGATCGGTTTCGCGGTGTTCGATCAGGTCGCACAGCCGATCCTGAGACTGTATGGTTACGGCGCGGCCTACGCCGCATTTCAAGCGAAGTTCCAGGAATATGGGCTATGGATTATCCTGATCAAAGGGCTGACGCCCATCCCTTACAAGATCGTCACGATTGCCGCTGGCGCCGCGCGGTTTGATTTCACCTCGTTCATGGCGGCCAGTGTGCTGACGCGTGGCGCGCGCTTCTTTCTCGTCGCAACATTACTCCATTTCTTTGGCGATTCAGTTCGTATATTTATCGAGCGGCGACTGACGCTGGTGACGAGCGCCCTGGCGGTCGGCATCGTGGGCGGCTTTCTGGCGCTGAAGTTTCTTTAGCGGGCAACGTTAGCCGGGAGATCGGCCCAACCGCCGCGCTCGGCGGATCGACGCAACCAGTCGCGGACGCCGTCGGGATCGCCGAACACGGGGCCGACGCGGTAACCGGCGCCGCCGCGCTTGCGCGCCGCGCGCATGCCATCCTCGTCGGTCAGGTCATCGCCGATGAAGATCGGCAGTCGGCCCGCGAAGGGTGGGCGCTGCATGAGGGCGTCCACCGCGCCGCCCTTGTCGGCGCCGCGCGGCCGGATTTCCCACAGCATATGTGCGGGATGCAGGTCGAACGCGGATGACGTGTCGATCAGGGCGCCGAGGGCGGCGTGGAAGATATCCTTGGCTTCCGGCACCTGACGGTAGTGCAGTGCAAAGCCACGGGCCTTCCGCTCGAGCAGCGCGCCAGGATAGCGACGGACCAGGCTTTCGGCCGCCTCGAACCAGGAGGGTGGTGGTGCAGGCAGATCGGGCCGTTCGATCGCTGCGTCGGTGTGATAACGGATGGCACCGCCATGTTCCCCGGCAACCGCCCCTGGCGCGTTGCCGAACAGGCGGTCAACGGTTTCGATCGGCCGGCCGGTGACGATCGCCAGCGCTCCGTCCAGTGCGTCACGCAGAGTCGTCAGCGTCTGCGCCAGACCGGGGGCGACAACGACGGCGTCCGGCGTCGGCGCAAGGTCGACCAAGGTGCCGTCCATATCGAGCATCAACGCGGCGCGTTGGAACGGGGGCAACGGGTCCATGCGTCAGGCGCAGCCGGCGACGCGCAGGTCATAGATCGGATCCTGCATCATCGAAACCGATGGCTCGTCTTTCAGCATCCAGCCGGCAAAGCCGGGCGAGTCCGAGTGACTGTCGGTCACGTCCAGATAGGCGGCAGCGTCCGGGGGCTGATCCGCCGGCCGCACGAAACACCCCTTTGCGGTGATCGTCAGCGAGCCGAACGTTGCCGATCCGCCCACCTGGATCGTCAGCGTAGCGGTCTGAGCGTTGACTTTGTCCAGCGCCTGAAGCTTGACCGTCGCGGCCGGCAGCCAGGCGTTGGGACGGTCCATCGTCGCCGGCGGCGTGGAACCTGTCGCCGCGGGCGGCGTCGAACCTGTCGCCGCGGGCGGTAAGGCGCCAGCCGGCGGCTGGACTTGCGTCTGCTGGTCCTGACCCGGGGTGTCCGGGACATCTGGCGGTTGCTGCACCTGAGGAAGACCCCGTTGCTGCCACTGCTGCTGCAGCGGCGGCAACTGCTCCGAGCGAACGGCCGGAGCCTGCGCCAAGGCCGGCGCGGCAACCAGGAATCCGCCGGCGACAAACCAGCGGGATCTCATTCGGCGGCTCGCTTCGGCGAGTCCAGGCCGGATACGATGCCAGCCAAGATCCGACGCACCGCCGCTTCATCAACGCCCATCAGGATGGCGTCCTCGAAAGCGTCCTGCAGCACTTGCGACACCTCCGCGTAGTTCTCGGCCAGCATTTTCAGTTTCTCACGACAGCCAACGGCGTTGCCGTCAAGGCCGGGCCAGTTGTCGGGCGGCGGCGGGATCATTTGGACAGCGGCGCCAGGCCGCCGTTTTGCCCGGCACCGGAGCTGGAACCCTGCGAGGGGTTGCCCCCGTCCGTCTTACCATCGGATTTGGCGTTGTTCAGACTGGTGACGCTGAAGATAAATTTGCCCAGCAACTCTTCCAGGCTGACCGACGACTGGGTTATCGTGATGGTCTGACCGGGCTTGAGCGCCGTCTCGTCACCGCCAGGCGACAGCGAAATATACTTGCCGCCCAGTAGACTCTCGCTGGTGATGGCCGCGGCCGTGTCCTTTGGCAAAGCGATGCCGTCGCGGACCGTCATAGTAACCACCGCGCTGAAGGTCTTCGGATCCAGTGTCTCGTCGGTCACGGTGCCGACTTTGACGCCCGCGATCCGGATGTCACCACCCACGTTAAGGCCGTCGATGTGATCGAAACGGGCCTCAAGTGGATAGCCGCCGCCGGCCGTGCGCCCGGAATGGGCAACCGCGAACGCAAGGAAACCGGCGGCCACTGCCAATACCACCACACCGGTCAGCAGTTCCGCGACACCGTGACGCGCCATCGCAGCCCTAGCTCGGCGTCCAGGCTTCGTAGTCGCCTGTGGCGCGGGCGCGGTTTCCGCCCTCGTAGTCATGCCCGGGGGGCCGATAACTGGCTGGCGTGCCGGTGGCGTTGGGCAGGTGAGGCTTTTGCCATTCCTTGCGCCCGGCGTCGGGCAGCGGAAGATCGGTGGTGTAATGCAACCACGCATGCCACTCCGGCGGGACGGCACTTGCCTCGATGGGACCAGCATAGGCGACCCAGCGCCGGTTGCGAAGGCTGCCCGGCCGCTGCCGTTTCTCCTCGAAATAGATGTTGCCGGCAGCGTCGCTGCCGACCTGGCGACCCTTGAGCTTGGTGAACAGCCACGTGCCGATATTCATGCCACGTCATATACGCACGCCTCGCCGTTTGGTCCACCCATCGCGACGCAATCCGGCTCGCTCTGTTCGGCGACGGCTGAATTTTCCGACTAAACCGAGTTATCCCCAACATTTTGCGTCCACATGTTCGGCGGGACACAAAATAGGCTACCCGGCAGGACCCGCATCTCATACCTTCATCCGCATGAAGAGCCCTCGGATATCACCCCATCGGACCTGGCACGGTGTGCGGATGCGCCGAACCGAGGCTTCGCCCGATCCTGACAGCACGCCACGCGCGGTTACCCTGCCGGCCGCCTGGGACGATTCAGCCGCCGCGGCATTGTCGGCGCTGCTTCCGGGCGCAGGCAGCCTCAGCGTGACCAGCGCGGCGCACGCCTGGATTGTCCCGATAGCAGCCGCGGCGACGAAAGCGGGTTTTGACATGCCATTGGCAGACCGGCTGCACCGGTTGCTGCTGCTCCGTCGGGGCGCGCCAACCGAGGCGGTGTGGCGGCTGGAAGCGGATGACGCGCCGGGCTTCGTACTCAACCTGCCGGCGTTCCTGGACAGTGACGGGCAGTTCGATCTGGCGGACTTTGCGGAGGCGGTCGAAACTGCCGTCATCGCCTTGAGCTTGGCGGCACCCAAGGCGCGCGACCTCAGCGTCGGGATGGCCGACCTCGCCGGCCTGTTGGCGGCGCTTGGAATCGATTACGCCTCGGAGGGTGCACGCGATTTTGCGCGCTGCCTTGCGGCGATTCTCCGCGGGCGGGCGGACGCAGCGTCAGGACGGCTGGGACGGCTGTCGGGACCGATGCGGACCCCGCCCTTCGACTGGCCGACGCCGCCGACCCGGGCCAGCATGCATGGACTGCCGGAGGCCGCTCGGGCGGCACGGCAAGCCGCGTCAGCAATCGAGGGGCTGCGGCATCGGGCGACCACGGCGATCACCCAACCGGGGTTGGCCGAGGCGTTGCTTGGCTGTGAGACCGGCGGGATCGCCCCGGCATTCTCCGCGATCAGCCACAATGGTGGATTGACGCGCGCCGGCAGGGCGTGGCTGGGCGTGAAGGGGGTGACAGCGGAGCAGGCTCTCGCGGAGGCGCTGGCGGGGGCTCACCCGTTTCCGCAGCATGATGCAGCGGCCCATGCGGCCATGCATGATGCCGTCACGCCGTACCTGCACGCAATGCCACCACGGCCGGAGCCACTGGCAGTGCAGATGCCGTCTGCGCGGCGGCGGGATCTGCCAGGACGGCGCGGCGGCTATACGCAAAAGGCGTCGGTCGGCGGCCACAAGCTGTTCCTGCGCACCGGCGAGTACGATGACGGCTCGTTGGGGGAAATCTCCATTGCCCTGCACAAGGAAGGCGCGGCTTTTCGCGGGCTGATGGATAACTTCGCCCATGCGGTCAGCCTGGGTTTGCAGCATGGGGTGCCGCTGGAGCGTTTTGTCGAAGCCTTCACCTTCACGCGGTTCGGGCCGGCCGGGGCGGTCGAGGGCGACCTGTCAGTGCGTGCGGCGACGTCGCTGCTGGATTACGTGTTCCGAAATCTGGCCACGAACTACCTTGGCGGGCGGGATCTTCCGGAAGCAGAGATCGAGGAGGCCGACACGGTGGGCCAGGGTGCGCGGGACCAGTCGCCGCTGCTGCCATTAGACCTGCCGGACGAAGCCTCTCCACGCGCCCGCCGGCGCGGGCTGCGCATCGTATCGCGGTGAGCGGTGAGTGTTGCCCCCTGCCCCACTAACGGTGGCCGCCGCCGCCGTGGCCACCGCCGCCATGCCCCCAACCGCCATGCCCCCAACCGTGATGACCCCAGCCGTGATGACCCCAGCGGTGATGACCCCATCCCCAGCCGCCGCCATAGAACCCAAAGTCCCCGACGAATCCGCCGTAATAGGGATAGGCGAACGGGTAGCCGTCGGGATAACCGTATCCATAGGGATATGAGTAGGGCGGATATGAGTAGGCTGGGCCGTACGGATACGGGTAGGCATATCCTGCGTCGTCGTCCGACATCGACGCAGTTTGGACGATATCGCCCCGAGCGGCCATGCACTGTATGAACCCCACCTCATCGGGAGGCGCCGCACCGCTCGCGGAAACGGGGGCGTTCGCGTTGGGTGATGAGTTGGGTGCTGAGTTGGGTGCCGCCGCGTTGGGTGGCGAGGCGGCCGGCGCCGGCGACGCGCTGCCGTAACCTGTATGCGCGGTCGCGTGCTGTTCGCAGATCGCTTCGTCCTGGCGAAAGGCTGTCTGATCTTTGCCTTTTCCGGGCACCACCATAACCGCCGGACCCGGAGGAGGACCGGCAGCGCAAGCGCCAACTGCCAGGGTCGCGCTCAGAACCGTCAGCGCGCGGGTAAATATCATCACGCGTCCTTCCCGGAGCTATCAGCCGGCAAATTCAAACTGGCAAGAAAGAATTTTTGGCGCTGGACGCGAGGAATCAAGGGGTTTTGGCGGACATGTCCAAAATGTAGGGCGAGTCTCACCAGTGGCGGACCGGGCTTAGGGCAGCCTGGACTTCAGGTTGCCCTAAAATTCACCTTAGGTCACTGATCTATTCATCGTATATTACGGTCATTACTTGAAGACGCAGATAAATCCCGGCGTCGTTGTTTAGGCGCGAGCTGCCGACTTGACCTGTCGCCCCGCATCATCTGGCGGTTTTTTGCGCCGCGGCGGGTCGCGGCACTTGTGTCCAGCGGAACCTGCCGCGAATATAGGCGGTCGCGGGTCACGGGAGTGCGTCGACCACGGCGAAAATTACGTCGATCAGCCAGGGGAAAACGGCTCGCCATGTGGATTGTTCGTCTTGCGCTGGACCGGCCGTACACGTTTGTGGTCCTGGCGCTGCTAATACTGATCACCACGCCGCTGGTGGTTCTGCGGACGCCGACAGACATCTTTCCCAACATCGACATACCCGTCATAGCCGTCGGCTGGCAATATAACGGCCTTAATCCGGAGGAGATGGAAGGACGGATCACATCGGTTTACGAGCGCGTACTGACCACGCTGGTCGACAATATCGAGCACCTTGAGTCGACGACCTATCCCGGGCGAGCGATCGTTCGCGTTTTCCTGCAACCTGGCGCCAGCCTGGATACCGCGAATGCGCAGGTTACCGCTGCATCACAGACAATTTTGCGGGGGATGCCGCCGGGCACCCAGCCGCCCCTGGTCATGAACTACAGCGCATCGAGCGTGCCGATCCTGCAACTCGGGCTGTCCAGCGACTCCATTTCGGAGTCGCAGCTCAACGACCTCGGAATCAATTTCGTGCGCCCACAGCTGGTGACCGTGCCCGGGGCCGTCGTGCCATACCCTTACGGCGGCAAAATGCGCCAAGTATCGGTCAGCCTGGATCCAGCGTTGCTGCAGCAGAAGAATCTATCGCCGACCGACGTTTTAAACGCGCTTGCCAACCAGAACCTCGTGCTGCCGACGGGAACCGCGAAAGTCGGAGAATTCGAGTACGACATTCGCGTGAACGGAAGTCCGGATACGATCGCACAATTGGGCGATCTCCCGATCAAACTGGCCGGCAACGCGACGGTCTATCTGCGCGACGTGGGGACGGTTTCCGACGGCTACCAGCCGCAGACCAACGTCGCCCGCGCGGACGGGCGGCGCGGCGTGCTGATGAATATCCTCAAGGCCGGTAACGCATCGACCATCGACGTCGTCGCCGGGGTCCGCAAACTTCTGCCAAAAATAGCTCAGACCCTGCCGCCCGAACTGAGGATCCTGCCGATCTCGGACCAGTCGATCTTCGTCCGAGCGGCGATCACCGGCGTGGTACGTGAGGCAATTCTCGCGGCCTGCCTCACCGCGGCGATGATCCTGCTGTTCCTCGGCAGTTGGCGCAGCACGGTCATCATCGCGGTATCGATCCCGCTGTCGATCTTCACCTCGGTCATCTGCCTCGGCTTTCTCGGCCAAACCATCAACATCATGACGCTGGGCGGTCTGGCGCTCGCCGTCGGCATTCTGGTCGATGACGCTACGGTGACGATCGAGAATATGGAACGTTACCTCGAGGAGGGGTTCGTGCTGCGCAGCGCGATACTGGAAGGCGCGTCGCAGATCGCCGTTCCCGCCCTGGTTTCAACCCTGTGCATTTGCATCGTCTTTGTACCGATGTTCATGTTGGGGGGTGTCGCGCGCTACTTGTTCGTCCCGCTGGCCGAAGCGGTGGTGTTCGCCATGCTCGCGTCATATGTGCTGTCGCGCACCCTGGTGCCGACCATGGCGATGTATTTGCTGCGCGCGAAATCGCACCATGGGACACCCACCCGCAATCCTTTGGTGCATTTCCAGCGAGGCTTCGAACGCGGGTTCGAACGGGTCAGGAATGCCTATCACGGTTTGCTCACGAAATTGGTTAACCGGCGGTATATCGCCGTTCCGGTCTTTCTCCTCGCTGTGCTCTCGCTGCTGGGCCTGCTGCCGTGGCTCGGCCAAAACTTCTTCCCGGATACTGATGGCGGTCAATTCGTCCTGCATCTGCGTGCCAAGGCCGGCCTGCGTATCGAGGAGACGGCGCGGATTTGCGATCTGGTCGAGGCAACAATTCGCAGCCAGATCCCGGCGCGGGAAGTGGTGACCATTACGGATAACATCGGCCTGCCGTATAGCACGATCAACACGACCCATTCGATTTCAGGCGTGATCGGCACGTCCGATGCCGACGTCATGGTTACGCTCGCGACAGATCACCACCCGACCGCCGACTACGTTGCCCGTTTGCGAAGGGTCCTGCCGACCGCGTTCCCCAGCGTCACCTTCAGTTTCCTGCCCGCGGACATTGTCACGCAGGTGCTGAATTTCGGCCTGCCGTCACCCATCGACATTCGCATCGACGGGCGGGACGTCATGACCAATCGCGACATCGCGGTCAGCATTCTTAACGAGATCAAGCACGTGCCCGGCATCGTCGACGCGCGCATCCAGCAGGATTTCAGCTACCCCAATTTCGAACTCGACGTCGACCGCACCAAGGCCCTGCAGGGCGGTTTCACCGAGATCGATGTCGCGAACAGCGTCCTCAACATGCTGAGTGGCAGCGGGCAACTGACCCCGATGTTCTTTTTGAACCAGCGCAACGGCGTCAACTACAACCTCGTGGCGCAAACTCCCCAATATCAGGTCCAGTCGTTGCAGGATCTTGAGAACATCCCCATCAGGGCGGCGACGGCACCAAGATCCGGCGTGGTTGCCGACCTCGCGACGATCCATCGATCGCAGGAGATGTCGGCGGTTGACCACTACAACATTCGACGCGTCGTCGACATTTACGCGACCGTGCAAGGCCGCGACCTCGGTAGCGCCGGGGCCGAGGTCTCTAAGATCGCCCACGCCCACGAGAAAAAGCTGCCGCGCGGCAGTTTCCTGACGATCCGCGGCCAGCTTGAGACGATGCAGGCGTCGTACCTGAATTTGCTGGGCGGACTCGGGTTCTCTATTCTGCTGGTATATCTCCTTATTGTGGTGAATTTTCAGTCCTGGCTCGATCCGTTCATCATCATCATGGGGTTGCCGGCGGCGCTTGGAGGCATCGTTCTGTTCCTGTTCTTCACTTATACCACCCTGAGCGTGCCGGCCTTGATGGGTGCCATCATGTGCATGGGTGTTTCGACGGCAAACAGCATTCTTGTCGTCTCCTTCGCGCGCGAACGCCTGAGCGAGCACGGCGACGCGGTCAAGGCGGCGATCGAAGCAGGTTTCACCCGCTTCCGGCCCGTGCTCATGACAGCGCTCGCGATGATCATCGGGATGATCCCGATGGCCCTGGGTCTTGGCGAGGGCGGTGAACAAAACGCCCCGCTCGGCCGGGCGGTGATCGGTGGGCTGCTGATGGCGACGGTCGCGACGTTGGCCTTCGTTCCGACATTGTTCGCACTTATGCACTATCGGAAGAAGTCGCCGGGGCCGCCGTCCAGCCCGACGCTCGCAAACCAGCCGCCATGACGCCTCATTGGAGAGTCTGTTAATGTCCCCTAACGATCTGCACGATCTGCACGATCTCGGCCAAATGGACGGCCCGGCGCCGTACCGAAGTCCTGGCGCGCGCCCCGCGGTCCGCCGACCCGGACGAACAGGCCCGTTGCTGGCAGCGCTTGTGATTGTGGTGGCTGGCATTGCGATCTATGTCGGTATCCGCAGCCGCTCTCAGTCGGAAGCGGTACTGGCACGCGAAACCAATGAAGCGGCAGTGCCGGCGGTCGAGGTCATCCACCCAAAGCCGGACGCGCCGGACTCTAAGCTGGAGCTGCCAGGTAATACGCAGCCATTCAGTGATGCCGCCATCTATGCCCGCACCAACGGTTATTTGAAGCACTGGTATTTCGACATTGGCGCCCATGTGAAACGCGGCGACCTGATGGCGGAGATTGAAACGCCCGAAGTCGACGATCAATTGCGCCAAGCCTGGGCGGACCTGGCCAATGCTCAGGCAACGCTGAAGCTTGCGGCGGTCACCGCGGAACGCAAGGAGAGCTTGCTGAAAACGGGCTTCGCCCCGGTGCAGGATCGCGACAACGCGGTCGGTGCCCTGGACGTGGCCAAGGCCATGGTACGGTCGCGCGAGGCAGCGGTGGCGCAGTTGGCGCAGATGCAGTCATTCGAGCGGGTGGAGGCGCCTTTCGATGGCATCGTCACCGCGCGTACCGTCGATGTCGGTGCGCTGATTGCCGCCGGCGGCGCCACCTCGGCCCGCGAACTTTTCCATCTGGTCGCCACTGACACGCTGCGGATCTATGTGTCCGTCCCAGAATCCTATTCTCAGGCCGTGCATGTCGGAGCCGCCGTCACCGTGACGCTCGACGAGTTTCCCGGCGAGACGTTCAGCGGCACGCTGGTCCGCACGGCGAACGCCATCGATCAGTCATCGCGCACGCTGCTGGTCGAAGTCGACGTCCCGAACAAGGACGGCCGCTTGCTGTCCGGTTCCTACGTGCATGTTCATTTCGTGATCCCGACCTCGGGGAAGGCGGTGACGATTCCCGCCAATGCCCTGCTGTTCAGAAAAGAGGGCCTGCAGGTTGGCGTCGTCCGGGACAGCAAGGTGGAACTGGTGCCGGTGAAAATCGGCCACGATTTCGGCGATACGGTCGAAGTCATTTCCGGTCTCCAGGCGACCGACCAGATCGTCGCCAACCCGCCCGATTCGCTCACGAGCGGAACAACCGTGCTGGTGAAAACGAAACCGGAAGCGCCCGCGGCCAAGTGAGCCGCGCATCTGGCCGCGCCGCGGCCGTGGGTTCAGTGTCGGATCGCCAGCCAGGAGACGGCCGCGCGTCCTTAGCCAGAGGGGCTAGCCAGCGGGGGCGGCAAGCGGCGGCCAGCCACGCGCGTCACTTGACCTTGACCCGCCCGATCATCATCTTCGGGGCAATTCAACCGAAACAAGAGGACTGATGTCAAAAGAGGACATGATCGAATTCAGCGGCACGGTGATGGAGCTTCTGCCCAACGCCATGTTCCGGGTGAAACTGGACAACGAACATTCGATCCTTGCCCACACCAGCGGCAAGATGCGCAAGAATCGTATCCGCGTGCTGGCCGGCGACCGGGTGAATGTCGAGATGACCCCCTACGACCTGTCCAAAGGCCGCATTACCTTCCGCTTCAAGTGATTGGCCGCTTCAAGTGATTGGCCGCTTCAAGTAGTTCGCAATTGCAGCGAGCGAAGCCGCTCCCGCTGATCCTGGCTTCCTCCAGCCCACGACGATTGATGCTGTTGCAGCAGATCGGCATCGTGCCAGATCAGGTCGTCTCCCCCGATATCGATGAATCGCCCGATCGCGAGGAGTTGCCGCGTGCCTATGTGGCTCGCATGGCGGCGGCCAAGGCGGCGGCCGCGGTGTCGACCGATTGTCTGGTGCTGGCGGCCGATACGGTGGTGGCGGCGGGCCGCCGGATCCTGCCAAAGGCGGAGGATGGCAGCGCGGTGCACGCCTGCCTGACGCTGCTGTCCGGCCGGCGGCATCGGGTGATGACAGCAGTTGTTCTGGTCGCGCCGGACGGGCGCAGCACCGCCAGGCTGGTCGAGAGCGCCGTTACCTTCAACCGGCTGACTGATACGCAGATCGAGCGCTATGTCGCTTTGCGCGAAGGAGAAGGCAAAGCCGGCGGCTATGCGATCAACGGGCACGCAGCAAGCTTCATCCGGTTTTTGTCGGGGAGTTACTCGGCCGTTGTCGGGCTGCCGCTGTTCGAAACGGCGCAGCTCTTGCGCGGCCATGGCTGGCAAGTGCCTTGACCGTTTCAATCCGCGTGGCTTCGAGCCCCGGCGAGGCTCAGGTGGCGGTCGTGGACGGGAACCGCCTGCTCGACTATGCGCTATGGCGACCGGGTTCGCCGGATGGGGTGGGCGACGTGCACCGGGGACGGGTAATTGCCTCCGTGCCGTCCATGGCCGGGGCGTTCGTCGCGCTGGCCGGTGCGGAAGGGTTTTTGCCCGACAGTGAGGGTGGACGCGGGTTGGCGGTGGGGACGGTGCTGACGGTTCGTGTTACCCGCGCGGCGCAGGGGGACAAAGGGCCGCGGCTGACCACTCGGGTGGAACCGGCGGACGGACCGGTTCGGTTGGTACGACGCGGGGCACATCCAGTGCAACGGCTTGCTGAGAGGTATCCGAATGCGCCGGTCGTCGCCGATGATGCAGGTGTGGCCGCCGGGTTGGGGGCTACGGTTTCGTCCGCGGTGCTGGATGAGGATGTGGCCGCGGCGATCCAGGCACTGTCTCTGCCGGTCGTGGAACTCGTTGGCGGGGCTAAGATCTCGATCTGCCCTACGCCGGCTCTCGTGGCAATCGATGTCGACGCGGGCGGAATGGTGGCCGGACGGGTTCAGCACGAGACGATGAACCGGGCGATACTACCGGCGCTGGCGGATCAGATCAAACTGCGGAATTTGTCGGGCGGAATTGTCGTCGATTTGGCCGGGTTGTCGCCGCGCAAACGGGCCGTGCTGGGGCCGGATTTCGTCTCGGCGCTGGCGGCGGATCCATTGCGGCCGCGGTTTTTGGGCTTTACTGCGCTCGGACTGGCGGAGATTGTGCGGCCCCGGGTGCATCCGCCGCTGCACGAGCTGCTGGCGGGACCATTGGCGGCGGGGCTCGCGGCGTTACGGGCGGTGATGGCGGCATTTGCCCAGGACCTGCGGGAAGTACCGGCAGTGCGGGCACACCCGGCTGTGGTCTCGGCGTTGCAGGCGGACGCGACCGCGGTTCCGGATCTCGTGCGCCGCACCGGACGCGGTGTTCGACTGCGATCAGATCCATCCCTGCCTGCAACGGCCTGGATGTTGGAGAGGGACAATGGGTAAAGCATCCACCTGCCCGATCTGTGGGCGGCGTTCATCGGAAGCCTATCGGCCGTTCTGTACGCCGCGGTGCCAGGAAGTCGATCTCGGCCGCTGGCTGAGCGGGGTCTACCGCATTCCGGGACCGCCGGCAGAGCTGGACGAGGATCCGCCGCCGTCACCCGACGCAGCCTGAGAAGGCGGCGCTTTGCCGTGGTCTGATGGGGCGCTTGATCCAGCGGCGGGCATGGGCTAAGCACCCGCCTCCGATGTCGGCCCCCGAGCGTTTCAGCGGGCGGGCACGGGCCCAGGTAGCTCAGTTGGTAGAGCATGCGACTGAAAATCGCAGTGTCGGTGGTTCGATTCCGCCCCTGGGCACCATCCATGGCTTAACCCCTTTCTCTTCAATGGGTTGCGGTTCACTTTCGTCCCACTCCGGCGTTGCTGCGCCAAAGTGGGACTTTTCAGACGCATTTTGTTCGCCGGTAAGCCGGGCAAATGCGCTCGCGGCGAGCCGCTTTTGTTCGGCTCCCCGCGTGTAACG
>DASYBP010000505.1:0-1738 GCA_036500715.1 Rhodopila sp. | reverse complement strand
CCCGCCGCCGCAGGGGTGACGTCCCCGGCCAAGGCACTTCCCAAGCCCCCGGTGATGTCGGAGGCGGTCGCCGGACCAGCGAGCGCAGTCATCAGACCGCCACCGCCCATACCGATCAAGTCCGATTCGGCGGAGGCGAAGTTACCAACCTCATCGAGTGGTACCTGGATGAGGTTGCTGTTCGCGCCGCCGGGCAGGATGCCAAATCCGTTGCTGAGGAAGGACGTCAGGCCGGTGATGAAGCTGGTAATGGGCGTACTCGACGCCGCAGACTTCGCGGCCCCTGATGCGTTCGACAGAGAGTTGGCGGCGGTCGCGGCCTGGTTGGCCGATTCGGTGTCTTGGTAGGAGCCAGAGGAGCTCTGCAGGGTATTCACGAATTGCTGGTGAATGGCCTGGGCTTGGGCGCTGACCGTTTGGTAGAGCTGCCCGTAGGTGGAGAACACGCCGGCCTGCAGGGCCGACACCTCGTCGGAAGCCGCCGGGGCGACGGCTGTAGTCGGGGCTGCGGCGGCCGAGCTCTCAGCGGCAAACGAGTTGCCGATGCCTTCGAGCTGTGTCGCGGCCGCGGCGATCGCAGCGGGCGCTGTACTCACGTATGCCATGTAGCTCTCCTGGAGGAAAGCGGCCGGCCCTCACGGGTCGGCCACAGTGGTCAGGGTCGGTGTGTGCTGGAATCCGGCGTCGGGTCCACGGCTATACCTTGGCGTAACCTGAGCGCGCGCGCATACCGCGTTAATGGCTTCTTAACGTCCGGGCGGAATTTTTAACAAAGGGCTTGGGGCGACCGGCCGTTTCGGGTACGCCGGTCGGGATTTCAGCAGCCACACGTTACATTCGTCGCGGGCCCCCATAGCCCAATCGGCAGAGGCAGCGGACTTAAAATCCGCCCAGTGTGGGTTCGAGTCCCACTGGGGGCACGGCGAACGCAAGGGAGGTGGTCTCAGGGTTGTGTCAGGGTCCTCTCAGGTGTCAGGGTGTCTTACAAATGGACGACGAGTCCACGGTTCTATCCTGGCAAAACTGTCATGGATGGCGTAGCACGTTGACGCTTTCTTAACGGCCCACGGATCAGCGAATTGGGCCTGACGGACCCTGAGGGCCGCGACGTTGTGCCAGCTGTCGTGCTTCGATGCCGTACGCCGGTACGTGCCGCCGTCCTGAAATCCCAGGGAACCGATGAAAGCCGTTGCTGGGGTCCTTGGGTTGCGTGATGCCGGCTAAGGCTTGGCGGTAGCCGCGTTCGCTGAGCCGCCGCGGCAGGTGCGTATAGAGCTCGCGCCCCGCGCCGGCGCCGTGATGCTCGCCGTCCACATAGATTCCGGTCGCCGATGACTTGGAAGGTGGCCAGGCGCTTCAGTGGCTGCCGTACGCGTACATAGCCGACGATCTGATCGTCCCGCTCAAAAGACGAGCCACTCGTGGATGGCGCGTAGCCCATCGATGCCTTCAGCCATCTGAGATACCGTCGGAACGTGCTGATCGCCGTGTTCAGTACATAAGGCCGGTGAATCGCTACGCACGCGCGCCATCCGCGCCGAAGCCGCGCGCACCCCCGGCTATTGCTTCCTCCGATGTCAGTATCTTGAGGCCCGCCGGCGGTGTTGTTGTGAGCGGAGCGGGCATGGCTGTCACCGTCATATAGTTGCGCGATGGTTGATCAGATTTCGGGGCCTGATGCGGGCGCCACACAAAACCCGGGCAATAATCCGCAAAGGCCGACCGTATTCATTGCCAC
>DASYBP010000504.1:0-19151 GCA_036500715.1 Rhodopila sp. | reverse complement strand
GGTGAAAGCGCCCTCGCCCTCCATCACGAATCGCAGCGCACACTGGGCGTGGCGATGGCAGGGCGCGATTTCGTCCGGCAGGATGAGTTGCAGTCCGGCGTAAAGGCTGGAGGTGGCGCAGGACGATCCCGGCAGCCCGGGGTTCTCCATGATCAGGACGCGCCGTTCCGCCTTTTCGGCACTGATCAGATCGCCGGCGCGCAGCAGGTACTCGCGTGCATCGGCGTAGGTCCAGCGATGCACCTGCGCCGACGAGCGCGGTGTCGGCGTCACCAGCGCACCCAGCACTTCCCAGAGCGGGTAGAGGCTACGTGGCTGCATTTCGGCGTAGAGCGCCTGCAACTGGGCGGTGGCGTCGTTGCTCAGGGCCCTGGACATCGTCGTCTCGTCTCTCTTAGGCCGGGTAGATCAGGCTGTTCGGTATCATTTCGGAGTCGAACACCACGATTCGCTCCCGCAGGAGCGGCCGATCACCGGCTTGCACCAAGACATCGTGGCAGACGGCGGCGAGCACGATCTCGGTCGGTTTGTCGATCAGTGTCTGCACCACCAGCAGATTGTGCCGGACGCGCAGTGTTTCGCCATCGCGCGAAACGATTCGCAGCGGCCCGGGGAACCGGCGGTAATATCGGGGGGCGTACAACTGGGTTCGTGTGACACCCATCACCCGGTCGATCAGCATGCCGCGGCTTTCGGCGTAGATCGTCGAAAGTGTATAGCCGGCCTCGTGGTTCTCACGCGAGATGATGCGATAGAGGCAGTCCTCGGTGAAAAATGCCGGCCATTCGTCCAGTCTGACGTCGTCGAGGCCATTATAGTAGTCGTCGTAGAAATCGCGCAGGGCGCCGCGGTCGATCATGTTGATAGCCCCATCACCTCGCGCCAGTAACGATACATGCCGCGGATGCCGACCTCGGTGGCCATGTGCTCGACGCTGTCGAAGCCGCGTCCGCCCATGATCACCGTGCCAGATTCATCCGGCGAATTGGTGAATCCCTGCTGGTTCATTTCGATGATCTCGCCATCGTCGGCGGACACGAAACCGGCCGGACCGAACAGGTTGGCCTGACGGGTCCGCCGCAACCGCATCTCCGGCCCGTCATCGGCGTAGCACCAATGGGTCCAATGGAAGTCGAACCCCGCCGGTCCGGTCGGAACGATCTGCCGGATGCTGACCGAGTTGCTGTTCCGCTGCAGCACCACGCTGGGGAAGACCGTGATCATGCCGACGGTTTCCTCGCCGGGGAACTCCGGCACGGTGTCCATGATGCGTGGATCGGAGAGCCTGATGTCGCCCTTGAAGGTTCGCATGCTGGCGGTGACATCATTGATCTCCTGGCTGCCCCGATGGCTGATCAGGATGCCGTGGCGGCCAGTGGGATCGACCTCGGTGGCCGATTTCTGATCGGCTCGGAACAGGCCGAACGTGACGAAGAACACATGCAGCAGGGACGCGTGGTAAGGATCCTTGATGTTCTCCTGCATCAGCTTCCAGTTGCCGCCAATGTGCTGGCGGTTGTAGCCCAGAACCTCGAGTTTCCGCCCGTCGTAGACTCGGGTGTAGTGCTGCCAGAATCTTTCCCCAAGATAGTGACGAAATGGCGGCGTATCGTGGGAGAAGGTGGCCCAGACCAGGCCGTTAACGACTTCCACCCGCAGCTTGCGCAGGCTGATGGTCTTCGGGTCGAAATCGTCCGGCATGCCGCCTTGCCCGCGCACGCCGCGGCGGAACGCGACGCCCTGCAGATCGCCGCGCAGGCTGTAGTTCCATTGGTGATAGGGACACAGCAGGTCCTTCACGTGTCCCTTGCGCGCCAGGCAGAACTTTACCCCGCGATGGGCACAGCGATTTTCCAGTACGCTGACCTCGTCGGGACCGCTGCGCACAACAACCACCGGACGCTCGCCCAGGGTTGTGGTCTTGAAGTCGCCAACCTCGGGGATTTCGGCTTCGAGGCCGCAGAAAAGCCAGTGCGGGCCATACCAGATACGCTGGAGTTCGGCCTGATAGACCTCGGGGTCCGAATAGACCCAGTACGGCACCTTGCCCGCGGCATCGTTCGGCCAGATCCGCTCGATTTTGTTCATAGTCCGCCTCCTGCGGCAGTTTCGACTGCGGGGGCGGCCTCTGTCAAAGGTTGGTTGCAACCAGTCAGTCGGATCGGTTGACGGTTCAGATATGTACCAACGGGCAGCCGCCCTCGCTGAGCGGCCGGAATGCCTGTTCGGGAGAGGTCGTCGCAACGAGCTTATAGAGGTCCCATTGGTGCCTGCTTTCCGCTGGAGACTTCACCTCGAAGAGATAGGCCGGATGGATTTTTCGCCCGTCCGAGCGAATGTACCCTTGCCCAAAGCAGTCGTCGTCGGTCGGCATCGCCTTCATGCGCGCGACCGTCGCTCGGCCGTCCGCCTTCGCCGCCGCGACCCCCATGTCCGCCACTGCCTTCAGGTAGTGCAGCGTCGAGGCATAATCGCCGGCCTGGAACATCGTCGGCCGCACGTCACCGATCTTTGGCCGCAGCCGATCGTTGAAGGCGCGGGTGCGGTCATTCAAATCCCAGTAGAAGCTCTCGGTCAGTCGCAAGCCCTGCGCCGTCTCGCTGCCGAGCGCGTGCACATCGGCGATTGTTATCAGCATCGCGGCAAGAACCATGTTCTGATTCAACCCGAATTCGTGCGCCTGCTTGATGCTGTTCACTGTGTCGGCACCGCCGTTGCAGAAACCGAGCACCTTCGCGCCGGAGGCCAGCGCCTGCTGCAGATAACCGGAGAAGTCGGTGGTGTCCGGGAAGGGATAGGTGGCGCTGCCGAGTACCTTGCCACCGCCCTCGACGATGAAGCGCGTCGCGTCCTGCGCAAGCTGGCGGCCGAACGCGTAGTTCGGTGCAATCAGGAACCAGGAGTCGCCGCCACCCTTGAGGATGCTGCCGGCGGTGGATTTCGCCAGCATCCAGGTGTCGTGCGACCAGTGGACCGTGTTCGGGCTGCACTGGCGTCCGGTCAGTTCTGTCGTTGCCGGGCAGACCAGCGCGACCTTGTTCTTCTCGCGGGCGATGCTGGAGACTGCGAGCGCGACGGCCGAATTGAGTACATCGACGACAACATCGACACCCTGTTCATCGAACCACTGACGCGCAATGCTGGCGCCGACGTCGGCCTTGTTCTGAAAATCGCCTGCGATCACCTCGACCTTCATGTCCTTGCCGCTGGTGAACTCCTGCACGCCCTGGCGCACGCAAGCCACTGCGATCGGGCCGCCCATATCGCGATAGGGTCCCGAGAGGTCGGTCAGCACGCCGATGCGGATCGTGGGCACATTGTTCGCCAGGACACGGCTCCGTTGCGCCCGCCCGCCCGATAGTGCGGTGATGGCGGCGCTGCCAATCACAGCGCGGCGTGTGAGGGTCATGCGTCTTCTCCCTCTCCCCTCTTGTCCGTGCTCAGCGCTCAGGGACGCACCAGCGAGCGTGCCTCTGCTCCGTTTGCCCACGGCAATCAGCAGTCGATATCTAAGGCAGAACACGGCTTGACAGTAGCATAGGAGGGCAAGTTTCAGTCGCCAGCCGCCCAGCCACTATTGCACGACTTGGTTGATCTCGCCAAGGATTTGGTCCGGGCTGCGCAAGCCATCGCCTTGGCTCCGATGCGTGCCATCACCCCGATGCCGCTCCGCCGACCGACACTACACGGATCTCCCCAGCATGCCCCGGCATGTTCGACCTGGATCAGCCGGCCGGTGTTGTGTCGGACAACCCACAATGACGGAGATCCGACGCGCCGTTGCCGTTGCCGCCCTCATCCACCGCGTCCGGCTTTGACAGCGTCAGCGACCCACGCTTTGTTGGCCGCCAACCGACGGAGGAATCGCCCGAATGCGACCCATGGAAGGCATGCGCGTCATTGCGCTGGAGCACGCCGTCGCGGGCCCGGTGTGCACACGCCATCTGGCTGACCTCGGCGCCGACGTGATCAAGATCGAGCGTCCCGGAGACGGCGACTTTGCCCGAGCCTACGACGACTACGTCAACGGCATTTGCAGCCACTTCATCTGGCTGAACCGCGGCAAGCGCAGCGTCACCCTCGATATCAAGAATCCAGACGCGCGCTCCGCGCTGGATGCGCTAGTCGCCGGCGCGGATGTGCTGGTGCAGAACCTCGCACCGGGCGCCGCGGCCCGTCTCGGTCTGACGCATGAGGCGATGAGACCGGTCAACCCGAAGCTAGTGGTGTGCGACATCTCCGGCTATGGCGAGAGCGGTCCGTTCGTCCAGAAGAAGGCCTACGATCTGCTGATCCAGGCCGAAGCCGGGCTCATCAGTGTGACCGGTACGCCGGCCGAGGCGGCGCGCGTCGGTATCTCGATCGCCGATATCGCGACCGGGATGTATGCGCTGACCGGCGTCCTGGCGGCGCTGCTGCGGCGCAGCCGGACGGGGGAGGGGGCCAACGTCAAGATCGCCATGCTCGATGCAGTGGGCGAGTGGATGATGTATCCGATGCTGCGCCACGCCTACACCGGATCGCCGCCGCCGCGGCTTCCGACGAGCCATCCCGCCATTGCGCCGTACGGCGCCCACAGAACCAAGGACGGCCAGGTGATCCTGGGTCTGCAGAACGAACGGGAGTGGGTCACGTTCTGTCAGAAAGTGCTGGGCAGTCCGGCCATCCAGACCGATCCGCGCTTTGCCACCATGGCGCAGCGGCGCGGCAACCGCGAGGCTCTGACCGCGACGATCGAGGATTTCTTCAGCGACAAGACCTCGGTGGAGGTTGCCGCTCTGCTCGACGCAGCGGGCATCGCTAATGGGCGCCTCAATGAGCCGATCGACCTGTGGAACCACGTCCAATTCGAGGCGCGCGACAAATGGCGGACCGTCCAGACCGAGGGTGGGTCGGCGCGGGTGCTGTTGCCGCCGTTCACGTTCACCGACGAAGAGGCCGCGGTCGGCGACGTCCCCTCGGTCGGCCAGCATACCGACGACGTGCTGGCCGAAATCGGTTTTGGTCCCGACCGGATCGCCGCGATGCGGGCTGCCGGGGCGATATGACCGAATTCGATCCCACGCGGCATCGGATGATCCCGCAGCAGCGGTGGTTCGAGGATTTTCGCCTCGGCGAGCGCTTCGTGCTGCCCAGCCGGACCATGACCGAGGCGGTGTTCCTGGCCTTCCAGGCCGCCAGCGGCGACAACCACCCGATCCACTACGACTTCGAGTTCTGCAAGGCGCGTGGCATGCCGGGGTTGCTGGCGCACGGGCTGCAGTCGCTGGCGCAGACCGCGCCCGGCGCCGGATTGTTTCCCTTCATGACCGAGGACTCCCTGGTTGGCTTCATCGAGCAATCCAGCCGTTTCCTGAAACCGGTGTTTGCCGGCGATACGGTCTATCCAGTGCTGGAAATCGATGAACTGACCGGCAACCGGACCACGGGTGTGGTCGGCTTTAAATCCACACTCCATAACCAGCGGCGAGACCTGGTGCTGGAGGGGCGGCAGCGCTATTTGTTGCGCCGCCGCCCTGGACCAAAATAGCGCGACGCTTGGCGCGGCCCAGTACCGGGGTGGCGGGCGATGAACGAAGCCGCGGGGGGACTGAACGACAATGACATCGCCGCCGTGGCCCACTACATCGCGACGGTGCAACCCTCCAAAAAAGTAAATTGCACCGCCCTGCGATGCGACTGAGATCACCCCCAAGGAGCGGTAATCCGTTAGTGCCTTGACCGGATGGTCCTCGCGCTGGTGGGCGAGTGCGGCAGCGACCCGGCTGCCGCGGAAGTTTTCCAGATGGCAACTGGCGCAACGATGATTGAAGGCGATCGTCTTGCCTTTCGGGCCGAGTTCCGGGTTCGGGGTTTCGGTGGATGGTTTCGTATTCCACGGCAGCATGGCGAAATACGCACCGAGGTTGCGGACATCCGCATCGGAGAGGTCGGCCATGACCGCGTTCGGCCGGCGGCCGGACCGCAAGAACACGAGTTGCCACTGTATGAACTGGTCCTGCTGACCCGCCAGGGAGGGAATCCCTGGCGTCGAGGAAACCCCACTGTCACCGTGGCACGGTGCGCAGATTCTGGCTTTTTCCTGGCCTGCCGCTGTATCCGCCGCGGCGCGAGCACGCGCTGCTGGCAGCAGAACGATTGCCGGCAGCAGAACGATGCTGAAGCGCATCAGTCAAATTGGTCCTACTTCTTACTGTAGCTGATACGATAGATCGCGCCGGCCCAGTCATCCGCGACCAACAGCGATCCGTCCGGCGCCTGGAGGATATCGTCCGGACGGCCGAAATAGTCGCGCTCACCGGTAATCCAGCCTGAGGCGAAGACTTCCTGTCGCGGGTTCTTTCCATCCGGACCGACGACGACCCGTTCGATACGGCCGCCCTGGTACTTATGCCGGTTCCAGGAGCCATGTTCGGCGATAAAGATGTTATCCTTGTATTCGGCCGGGAACATGCTGCCGGTGTAGAACTTCATCCCCAAGGGCGCGACGTGCGCGCCGAGATTGACCACCGGCGGGGTGAACTCGCTGCATTTGTGGCCCATGGCGAATTTCGGATCCGGCAGATTGCCCTGGTGGCAATGCGGATAACCGAAATCCTCACCCATCCTGGTGATATGATTAAGCTTGTCGCTGGGGGTGTCGTCGCTCAGCCAGTCGCGTGCGTTCTCGGTGAACCAGTAGTCGCCGCTGCGGGGATCGATGTCGCCGCCCACACTGTTGCGCACGCCAAGGGCCACGATTTCGGCGAGGCCGGTCTTGGAATCGACATAACGGATCTGCGAGGTGCTGGTGGGCGGGATGCCGATGTTGAAGGGTGCACCGAACGGGATGTACATCCATCCGTTCTTGTCCGTAACAAGATATTTCCAGCCGTGTGCCACATACGGGGGCATATCGTCGTAGACCACCACCGGTTCGGGCATCTTATCGAGGCTCGCCTCGGCGTTGTCGTAGCGGAGCAGCTTGTTGATGGCGATGACGTATAGCGCGCCATCGCGGAATGCGACGCCGGTCGGCATGTTCAGCCCCTTGAGGATCGTCTTGACCGAGCGGGTGGTGCCTTCTTGATCGGTGACGGCATATACATTTGTCGCCAGGAATGATCCGACGAACAGCGTGCCGTTCGCGCCCCAGGCCATCTGCCGAGCCTCGGGGATACCGCTGGCGTAGACCTCGATCTTGAAGCCGGACGGCAATTTGATGCGTTTCAGATTGTCTTGCAATTCCGCAAGAGGCGTGGGTGTGGCCGAACCGGAAGGCGGTGCAAGGCCTTTCTGGGCTTCGGTTTCATCACCGAGGAACCAGTCGGGGGGTGGATTCGCCCAGAACGAGGGTTTGCTCGAATCGTAACTTTTCAGGTCGGCCGCTGATGCGGCCGGCAGCGCGGCGGCCAGCATCAGGGGCAGCGCACCCACTAAAGCTGTACGCAGTGTTCGCTTCATCATTTCGGCATCCTCGCGGCTGGGGTCGAAGGTCGTTACGGATTGGACGCGAAATCTTGGCCATACTGCGCGAGGAAGATCAAGCCCGAGGCGCCCCGGATTGGCCACTGAGCGGCAACGAGCCTCATCTTTACTGTTGGTAAACCTGGAAAACTATCTTGCTGCTTCCGAGCCCAACCTGGAACGCGTCACGGGCGGCACTGATTTCAGATAGGTGAAAAAGCCGCGAATGCGTCATTTTGTGATCGCCGGGCCGGACGAAGTCACGTTGCAGTATTTGGCCGACGCGCTGAACCGTGTTGACGTCAGCATCATCTTGCTTGACCGAAACATGCGCGTTCGTTTCGCCAATTGCGGTCATACGGCTATGTTCGGTGAGTCGCCGGAGCTGCTGGCGACCGGCCCGCAGTACCGGGACCTGGTGGCGTTTGTGTGCTGCAATGGCTCGCTCACCGTCCCGCCCGACCAAGTCGACGACTTCGTCAATCAGCGGGTGGAGGCTGTGAGGGTTGGCTTCGCGGAACGGCTACGCAGCCAGGTGGAGGCCGACACGCTGGTGTTCAGTGACCGGGTGATCGAAATGACCATCAGCGTGGGTCTGCGGTTCCGCCAGGAGACCGACCGTCATATCGAGAATCTTATCGCGCGCGCTGTGCCGCACCAAACGAGCGGGCCGGAATCGTGTGGTGACAGATGGGGGCGGCGATCCAGCCTGCATCCGAGCAGACGCGCTTGCCCCGCGGCGAGCGCAGCCTGAAAAACGCTGCTGCCCCCGAATAGCGTCGCATTCGCCATCTTGTTGCCATGAGTCCTGCGCATGCCTCGTTGCGTAGCAAGTCCGCAGGTTTCCAATGGCACGCGCGGGTCGCAGAATGCATCCGGGACGGGTGTTGCGGGAAGAGTACATGGAGCCGATGCAACTCGACGCGACGAGGCTCGCCCAGGCGCTTGGTGTGCCGACTTCACAGATCGCGCCTTTGATCGATCGCCAGGGCCCGGTGACCTCGGATCTGGCATTGCGTCTGGCCCGCTGCTTTCGCACCAGCCCGCAATTCTGGCTTGGTCTGCAGACGGCATATGACCTGGCGGTGACCCAGGCGCAGTCCGGTGCCGAGATCGAAGCAAGGGTGCAGCCGCTGGCGGCCTAAACCTTCCAGTCTGGGCGCTCTACGCCAACCGGGATCGTTCCCCACGAGATGGCGCGATCCGCCGCAACCGCGGCTTCGGCTGCGGGGTCGTCGTATCAAGTACGGCATGCAGCGCGGCGACACTCTCTGGCGGCAGCCGGTGGATCATCTGGGCGACCCGGTTCGCCAGCGCCGTCTGCTCCGGTGTCAGTCCGGCGGTGTTGACCGTGACCCGCGGGTTCGACAGACGAGCCAGACGAGACAGATCGTCGGCCTCGTCCCAGATCAGCCCGAAATACTCATTGACCTGGTGGACCAGTCCCGCGCTGGGGGCCCCGCGTTTGCCATGTTCCAGCGCTGACAGATAGGCGGCCGACACCTGCAATGCCTCGGCGAGATGTTTAAACGTCAGTCCCCGGCTGGCCCGCAGTGCGCGCAGCCGAGCACCAAAGGGTGTCATCGGATGCGCCGCAGAATTAGCCGGACGGAACCTGGATTCAGCGCATGCGGGTGCACCGCGCCAAGGATCAGCGGGCGGATTTCCCGGAGGTTCAGCCAATGCGGCAACTCGCGGCGGATCACGCCGCCCGTTTCGCCCCTGCCGCGCCCGGTCACCACCTCCACGCAGCGGACCTGATCAGCGTGGGCGGCATGCAGGAAGGACACCAGGGCGTGAAATGCCCGCTGCGCCGTCATCCCGTGTAAATCCAGCCGCCGTGTAGCAATCAGCTTGCCTGAACGGAACCGCTGCCAGGTTGCGCTGTCGACCCCGCCCGGCTGGTGACCGACCGTCAGCGGCGATGCCATCAGGCGCGGTTTGCCTGCCTGGGCGGCGATCCTGGGGTGTGGTTGCGTGGCGGACGCGGGGCGTTCGGGTTCGCGTCGTTTCTCTTCACGGCGCCCACGCAACGGCGCCAACTGGCTGGCATAATGCGACCAGACCGCCTGATCCGCTTCGCTCAAACCGCGCGCTCGGGGCGGCATCACAGCCACCCACAGGAACGCGAGCCCGGTCTATCGCGGGTCGCGTGAAAGCCCACGTGAGGCGAGCGCATCGAGATACGAGGCCCAGCGCCGATCCTGATCCCGCCCCAGTGTCGCCAGATAATCCCAGGAGAAAATGCCCGTATCATGCAGGTCGTCGAAAATAAGTCGCACGGCATAGTGCCCGACTGGCTCGATCCCGATGATCCCAACGTGGCGCCGCCCGGCCACCGTCTGCTTCTGATCCGGGCTGTGTCCCTGGACTTCGGCACTTGGGCTTTCGACGCGCAGATACTCGGCGGGCAGGGCATACACGGTTCCATCGTCGAACGAGACATGGAGCACCTTTGCCGCCCGGTCCAGACGGATTTCCGTGGGGACCGCCATTATTCCTCGAGCTTCCGAGCTTCCTCCGGCAGCATGATCGGGATGCCGTCGCGGATCGGATAGGCCAGCCCGGCCTTGCGGCTGATCAGCTCTCCCGCCGCGCGGTCGTACTCCAACGGTGCCTTGGTCAACGGGCAGACCAGAACCTCCAACAGGCGAGGGTCGATCGGCGGATCGACCGGCGGGACGGAATCCGACATATGTCTGTCCTAACTCACCGAACGACCAGGCGGCAGATCGGGGCTGGCCGCGCCCATCTGCAACAGCGCCAGCAACGTTGCCGCCCGGTCCTGATCCGTCGGCGCCTCCAGCAGGGCCTGTTTCTCCACTGGCTCGAACGGGCAGGCCATGGCGAGGGTGATGACGAGACCGTCGTCGGACAACCCGCGGATGGCTTCCCAGTTAGCATCAACGCTCCGGCGGGCAAAATAGGCGCGAAGTGCGGCGAGTATTTTCTCGCGCTCAATTTCCACCGGCGGCCGTTCGAGGCCCAGATCACCGAGGTAGTCGCTGAAGTCGCCGCGGACCTGCCGATAGCCCCGGCGCAACCCGAGTTCCGAGCCGACCGTGAACCGGATCAGGCCGGTCAGCGTGATGAGCAGCCGACCATCATCGGTTTCGCTGAACGACGACAACCGGCCCAGGCAGCCGACGCGATAGAGCCCCTCGCCGTGACTGGACGCCTCGGCATGCGAATCGGGCTGGACCATGCCGAACATGCGGCCCGACGCCAGCGCATCCTGGGCCATTGCCAGATAGCGAGGTTCGAACAGGTTGAGCGGCAGTTTACCCCTGGGAAGCAGCAACGCCCCGGCCAGGGGGAACACTGCGAATTCGCACGGCAGATCCTCGGGTCGCGGGTGAAATGCTGTCATTCAGCTAAACAACAGCGCTGACAGCCGCCGGCGAGCGGCACTTGTCGCGGGATCGTCGAACCCCCAGGCCTCAAAGAACTTCAGCAGTTGCAGCCTTGCGGCATCGTCGTTCCAGTTGCGGGCCCGGCGCATGATTTCAAGTAGCGCATCGGCCGCCTGCTCGCGCTCGCCCATCGCGTTCAGTGCGGTCGCCAGATCATACCGCGCCTGGTGGTCCGCGGGATCGGCAGCCAGTCGCGCCCGCAGCGACTGCAACTGGTCTTTCGCGGCGCGCCCTTCCCTGGCCAGCGCCAGCGCGCTGCGGGCGCCGGCGACCTCGGCGTGTTCGCTGAGCTTCTCCGGAACCTGCGCCAGCGCCTCCTCAGCCTCCTCCTCCTGTCCCAACGCCATCAGCGCTCGGATCAGGCCACCCCAGGCATCGCCGTTTTCCGGCTCCTCGCTGATCAGGGCACTGAACAGCTCACCGGCTTGCTGGGCGTCGCCTTGTTCCAGCGCGGCTTTCGCCTCCGCCAGCAGATCGGCGGTCGGCATCGAGCCGCCGGCCGCCTTCAGCAGGGTTTCAACGAACCGCTTGACCTCCGATTCCGGCTGCGCGCCTTGGAAGATGTCTGCGATCTGCCCCTGCCAGAACGCGGCGACGGTTGGAACCGACTGCATCGGCAGACCGAGTTGGGCCAGTTGCCGGACCAGGGCCTGGTTCTGGTCGATATCGATCTTCACCAGCTTGACCCGGCCGCCGGCGGCCCTCGTGACCTTTTCAAGCAGGGGGGTGAGTTGCTTGCATGGGCCGCACCACGTCGCCCAGAAATCAACCAGGACGGGGATCTTGCGCGAGGCTTCGATCACCTCCTGCATGAAGGTTTTCTGATCGCCGTTAACGATCATGTTCGCCGCGGCGGCGTTACTGGAGCCTGGCGGTGCCTGGCCGATGATGTGGTCCATTGAGCTTCTTCCCGGTCGTCTTCAGTCGTTCACGTGCAAATGTAGCTGACCCGCGGACAAACAAGGGTCCATTTCGGCGTGCCGGACCATGCCGGTTCGAAGCGCCTGCGTCCAGGGCAGTCGGATGAAACCTGACGTCGGCCTCAGGCAACCTTGGCCAGTGTGATCCCGCTGGCGTCGAAGGCGCGGAACAGCGCCGCTTCGTCCGTCGCGGCCAGTTTCAGATGCGGTGGCCGGATATTCAGCCAGCGCGGGTCGCCGGTGTGGCGGGCCAGCAGCGACTTAAGCGCTGGGATCAGCGGCACCGAGATCACCGCCTTGCGCGTTGCTGACAGAACCTCCTGCGCCGCGGCGCCGGTCGCATTGCTCCAGTTGGCATAGATTTTGGCCCCCAGCGCGCAGTTCACGTTCGATGCCGCGGTGATGCTGCCGGCGCTGCCCTTTTGCAGCAACGGCAGCAGCAGCGAGTCGTCGCCGGCGTAGACCTCGAACCCGTCAGGGGCAAACGCTTCGACATAGGCCAAGCCGTTCTGGTAGTTGCCGCTGCTGTCCTTGATGCCTCTCACCTTGCCAGGGTTGGCTTTGAGCAGTCGGCTGATGAAGTCCACCGAGAATGGGATCGCCGACTGCTGCGGGAAATTGTACAGGTAGATCCCAATGTCGCCCGCCACCCGCTGGATGATCTCGTTGAAGTAGGCCAGCAGGCCGTCATCGGAAGGGTTCTTGTAGTAGAACGGCGGCAGCAGCAACGCCCCGCGGCAACCGAGTTCGGCCGCCTTGCGCGTCAGCAGAACCGTGTCGGTGATCGCTGTGGTGCCGGTGCCAGGCAGCATCCTTGCGCCGGGAATGCCGCGCGCGACAAGTCCCTCGAGCACCGCGATCCGCTCGCTGACGCCCAGGCTGTTCGCCTCACCTGTGGTTCCCAACACCGCCAGGCCGTTACAGCCGTTCGCCAGCAACCAGCGGCAGTGGTTCGCCATACGGTCGAGGTCGATCGACAGGTCGGCGTTCATCGCGGTCAGCACCGCGGCATTGATGCCGCCATAGAGAGCGTCCTTCAGCATCAGGCCATCTCCTTAGCCGTATCTTCATCGTTCGGGCGTTTGATCCGGGGTGCCTTGCCCGGCCAGTCCACCACGTGATCATCGAGCGCGCCCGCCCGCCGCTCGCTGATCGCGCGCCCACGAACGGACACGCCGGCCCGATGCACGGTATCGGGATCGCCGGAGACCAGAGGATGCCACCAAGCCAGACCTTTACCGTCGCGCACGCGCCGGTAGGCGCAGGACGGCGGCAACCAGTCGATCGCCCGCAATCCCACCGAGGTCAGGCTGACGCAGTCAGGAACCCGGCGTTGCCGGCGCGCATAGTCGCTGCATTTGCAGGTTTCGAGGTCCAGCAGACGGCAGGCCACGTTGGTGAACGAAAGCTCGTTCGTCGCTTCGTGACGCAACTTGTGCAAGCAGCAGCGGCCGCAGCCGTCACACAGCGACTCCCATTCGTCGTGGGTCATCTGCTCGAGCGATTTGGTCTTCCAGAACGGCTCCATGGCCAAGGACACTACAGCGAGCAGGGCTCTATTGCCAGTTTGTACGGGCCGCCTACGGTCTGTTAGTGAGAGGGCGGAGCGAGACTCTGTTCCTGCACCGGGCCACGCCCGCCGGGCGGCGGCGGGGCCGAGGAACCGTTTGCCGGCGGCGTCGGATACCCGTTTGGCGCCGGTGGCGGAGGGGTGCCCTGCGGTTGATACTGCGGATAGGCCGGGGCGTAGCCGGGCTGTTGCTGCGCCGAAGCAGGCGGCACCGACGGCGGCGGGTTGCTGGACCCATAGCGGGTCAACACCTCGCGCAGTGGGTCGGCGCCCGGATTGCTTCCCTGCATCTGCACCACCAGTTGCCGCGCACCAAACGGCTGCCCGTAATAGGACCGGTCCGCCTGCGAGTCGGTGGCCATGACGCTGCCTTCCAGCGCGACGCCGCCGAACAGACCGCGCGACGCCGCAAAGGCGACGATATCGGCCCCGACCGCGGTCGTGGTCGAGCCCTGTATCCCTGCACCGATCGTCGCGACCGCGACTCCCGCGTTCGCCCCCAGCTTGATCTGGCTGTCGAGCACTGCGTTCCGTCCGCGTTCGGTCATGATCAGCATGAAAAGCTGGCTGTCGGAGATGCCGAACTGAAAGCCGAAGCTGCCGCTGCCGATGGTGTAGAAAGCCGGATAGGACCAGGTTCCGTTGCCGGCGCGTGCCAACATGACGCAGTTTCCGCCCTCGCCGCCGAAGAAGAAGCCGGCCTTGAAGATGCGCGGACAGACCATGACCGCCTTGGCGCTGCGCAGCAGACTTTTGGGATCCTGCGAGACGGTCTGCGTCATCATTTCCTGCACCGTGAGCGTGGCGCGGTCGACCAGGGTCTGCTGCTCGGCCGGCGTGCTGGTGGGCGAGCAGGCGGTTTGCAGCAAGACCGTTGTGGCCAGCGCGGCCATTGCCAGGAACCGCTTCATCCGTCTGTTTCTCCCTGCCATCCTGATTCGAACTGCATACGGCACGCGATCGAGTCGGCGTCAAAAACACAACCGTGAATTCGCCGCGTCCCGCCGGTCGGGTGTTCCGGTGACCCCGGTTCAAGCGCCTGCGGTTGTCCGTTAGGATTGGGGCATGGCAAGTCATCTTCTGGAAACCACCGAGGGCAAGCGGCTGGCTGAACGGGCGGTGTGGTTGCAGTGGGGCCCCTATCTGGCGGAGCGGCAATGGGGAACGGTGCGGGAGGACTATTCGGCAGATGGCAATGCCTGGAGTTATGTTCCGTTCGATCACGCCCGCAGCTTCGCATATCGCTGGGGCGAGGACGGGATAGCCGGCTTCACTGACGACCGGCTGCGCTGGTGCCTCTCGGTGGCGCTGTGGAACGGGCGTGACGCGTTCCTGAAGGAGCGAATGTTCGGACTGACCAACGAACAGGGCAATCACGGCGAGGATGTCAAGGAACTGTATTACTTCCTGGACGGCACGCCGACGCACTCGTATATGCGGATGCTGTATAAGTATCCGCAGGCGGCGTTTCCCTACGATGATCTGATCGCGAAGAATGCCGCGGCAGGCGTCGGCGAGCCGGAATACAAACTGTTCGATACTGGCGTATTCGATGAGGGTCGGTACTTCGACGTGACGGTCGAATACGCCAAGGCGACGCCGGACGACATCCTGATGCGGATCACCATCGATAATCGCGGGCCCGAGGCGGCGGAATTGCAGGTGCTGCCGCAGCTGTGGGCGCGCAACACGTGGGACTGGCGGCCGGGGATTCCGGAACCGAAGCTGACGCTGTCGGGGGCCGGCGTCGCGGCCTGGCACAACCGCATGCCAGAGCGACGGCTGGATATCGACACACCCGCCAAATGGCTGTTTTGCCGCAATGAAACCAACACGAGGCGGCTTTACGGCACCAAAGCGGCGGGTCCATTCAAAGACGGCATCAACGACTATCTCGTGGGCGGGCAGACCAACGCGATCGACCATAGAACCGGTACCAAGGCAGCCGCCCAGGTCATGCTGAAGCTGGCGGCCGGAGAGCAGCGTGTACTGCGGCTGCGCTGGCGCCCGTCAGTATGCGCTGGCGATCCGTTCCTAGACTACAACGATACCTTCGCCGAGCGCGTGGCCGATGCGGATGACTTCTATGCCGCCTTGCAGGTTCACACACCGGACGCGGATGCCTGTCTGGTGCAGCGGCAGGCGCTGGCCGGCATGCTATGGTCGAAACAGTTTTATCGTTACGACGTTCGTCGTTGGCTGATCGGCGACCCGCTGCAGCCGATACCGCCAGTGGAGCGGCTGACCGGCCGGAACAGTGACTGGCAGCACCTTAACAACCGCGACGTCATTTCGATGCCGGACACCTGGGAGTATCCATGGTATGCGTCGTGGGATCTGGCGTTTCAGGCTGTCACCTTCGCGCTGATCGACCCGGTATTCGCCAAGCAACAACTGCTGTTGTTGACGCACGAGTGGTACATGCACCCGAACGGGTCATTGCCGGCATATGAATGGGCGTTCGGCGACGTGAACCCGCCGGTTCATGCCTGGGCGGCGTGGCGCGTGTTCCGCATGGACGCAGGCCTGCGCGGGACGCCTGATTTCGAGTTCCTGGAGCGGATTTTCCACAAACTGATGATCAACTTCACCGGCTGGGTAAACCGCCAGGATTTCGAGGGGCGCAATGTCTTTCAGGGCGGTTTCCTCGGGCTGGACAATATCGGCGTGTTTGATCGCAGCCAGAAGCTTCCGGTGGCCGGACGAATCGACCAGTCCGACGGCACCTCGTGGATGGCGATGTATGCCCTGAACATGATGCGGATTTCCTTGGAGCTGGCGACACGCAACCGCGCCTACGAGTCGACGGCGACTAAATTCTTCGAGCATTTTTTGGCGATCGCCGAGGCCATGACGCGGCAGAACGGGCACCGCGGTCTGTGGGACGATAAGGACAAATTCTACCACAACGTCTTGCAGCGGCCCGACGGTTCGGCGATTCCCCTACGCCTGTTCTCGCTGGTCGGGCTGTTTCCGTTGTTCGCGATCGAAGTGTTGGAGCCCGAGACGGTCGCGCGGTGCCCAGAATTTGCCGAACGGTTGCAATGGGTGCTGGATCATCGGCCGGATCTTGCGGCGCTGGTGTCACACTGGGACGTGGAAGGGCAGGGGTCGCGGCGCCTGCTTTCCCTGCTGCGCGGTAGCCGGATGAAGGCGTTGCTGCGGCGGATGCTGGACGAGGCGGCGTTTCTCTCGCCGTATGGTGTACGCAGCGTATCACGGCAGCATCTGGAGCATCCGTTCGAGTTGGATCTGGACGGCCAGCACTTCAGCGTTGGGTATGTACCTGGTGACAGCAACAGCCGGGCGTTCGGGGGCAACTCGAATTGGCGGGGTCCAGTGTGGATGCCGGTGAATTTCATGTTGGTGGAGGCTTTGTATGGCTTTCATCGTTACTATGGTGATGAGTTCCGGGTCGAGTACCCGACCGGTTCGGGTGTGACGCGGAGCCTGCGGGAGATAGCGGATGCGTTGGCCGCACGCTTGACGCGGTTGTTCTTGCGTGATCCCGACGGGCGCCGGCCGGCACTTGGCGCACGGACGATGCAGCAGGAAGACCAGCATTTCCGCGACCATCTGTTGTTTCACGAATTCTTCCACGGCGACACCGGCGAGGGGTTGGGTGCATCGCATCAGACCGGCTGGACCGGGCTGGTTGCCGTTCTGCTGCATGGGCGCGAGGCGGACGATCCGACGCGGATGGATATGCCGACGGGCGAGGTTAGTCGTAGTCTGCGCTTGCGATAGTTCCCCTCACGTTCAGAGCTTGCCAGACATCTTTGCAAGAAACGAACTACGTTTTGCTCCATTTTATGTCGTCGCGGCCCCTTCGCGAGTTCCGCTCGGCGGCAGGCAAGCATTTTGCTTGTGGCCTAATGTTGAAGTTCTTATCAAGGATAATACGATGATGTAGCGTTTGCCGATACCGTTCTTTGCCTTCATCACAGAATCGTCAAGCGGGCACAGTTTGCTTGACCAAACCTAAACAATTTGTAAGGCTGTATTCACACGAGAAGCCGGAAGGAAGCGACAATGGCCGCAAAGCGCTGGCGTTGTTTGCCGCTTGGGGCGGGAATTGCTTTGGTTGGAATGATGCAAGTGACATCGGCTGCGCCCTGCATGATGATGGTCGAAAAGCACGCCTTTGAAGTGCGAGCCATGCAAAGCCAACTGATGATTATAGCACTGCACTGTAATGATGCTGGATATAATACTTATGTGCAGCAGTACCAGGCCGATCTGTCCAGTGCCTATCAGCAGATTGGCAGGTATTTCGCCCGCGTCAACGGAACCTCCGGGAATGAGGAGCGCGACGCCTACATCACCCAATTGGCCAATGCCCAGGAAAAGGTCGGTCTGAGACGCCCCGATTACTGCGTCAGCATGCATGCGTTTGCCGTCGCCGCCTTGGCCGCTCGCAGCGATCAGGAGGTGGAAGACCTGTTGATCCGGAACGGCACCAATGTTGCTCGCCTCCAGGTCTGCGCGGACCAGCGCGGCGCGATGTTCACCCAGCCCGCGATGTCCCGCGCTGCGCCGGATGTCGCGCAGCGGCCGATGTACTCACTTGACCATATCGAAAGTGGTCACTGAGGATCCAAATGACCCCTGCTGTATGGCGGCGGACCACATTCGGTCCGGCTTTGCTCTTGCTGGCCCTGCTGGGTTGCACCGGCCACGTCGATCTCACGGCTCAGCACGGCCAAGCCGTGGACCGTGCGTGGTGCACTGCGGGTTTACCATCGGTCCCTACCAAGGGCTATGGCGGCCAAACGCCGGACTCCCGGGCTGACGCCTGTATGATGACCGCGCGAAAGCTAGCGGACACGGATGTCGCGGGCCGTCTGGTATTGGAGCAGAAAGCCTGCGACCTCGACAACGAAAACTGTCTGTTGTTTGTCGAGGATGTCGATCGTCGCCTGAATGATGAGACGAGTCGGGCGTCCGTGCCCGGCGCCCTGATCGAGGCCGCCTATCGGCTGTGCGCCGACGACAAGGCGCGATATCGCCAGGGAATCAATGCCACTCCGTCGATCTGTCATACCGATGCCCATATTGCTACCATGCTCAACAACAGCGACTTCTCGCCCGATCCGGACGCGACCCCGAGACCGGCGCTGGAAACCACACGGAACCCGGCACCGAGTGGGGCCGACGCCAACGAGATGGTCGATGACCTGACGAGATCCGGCGATAACAACTGAGGCGGTCCAAGCACGTGGTCCTGGGACATTGCACGTGCCTGCGCGCCGGCGGCATCAACCGTGAGCTGGTCATCCGCGAGATCGATCATCACACGCAGCGGGGTCAACTCCCGATCGCTCATCTGGATAACCCCCGCCATCGCACGTCACCTCGAACGTTCCGACAGCAGTGTGCCTCAGCGACATTTCTATCGGGGACGCGGGTGACATCTCTATCGGGGGCTTACACATCATGTCGCCGGCCGTTCGACGGCAGACCCGGGGCTTCCAGATTGTTCGGCGGCCGCCGTCGCGCCGGGTCGTACCGACGCTGGTGAGGCGCATAGGCCGCCTGCCGCTGTTGCACCAATGCCAGGGCGGCGCCGAGCCTTTTGTTGTCAACGATCGCGCCGGGTTGCACGGTTTGGATCGTGTCGAAGACCCGAAACGTCAGCGGTGTCCCTTCGAACTGCACCGTGAACCGGCCGTCAGCGTAGTTCACCACGTCGACTTTCTTGCGCACCAATCCACGTGCGAACGGCGTGGGGTCCAGCAACAACATCATCCGGTCATAGTGCAAGGTCAGATTGTGCGTCACCATCCTGACCTCTCGCCAGGC
>DASYBP010000503.1:0-1704 GCA_036500715.1 Rhodopila sp. | reverse complement strand
TTCCAAACTGATGCCGAGGATTGCCCTGACCGGTTCCGCCCTCCGCCGTGCATGCCGGATAAACCGCCGGCTGTTGGATCAGCCGGGCCTGTGATGGGTTGCTGTCATTGCATTCTGTCCTCTCCGCCGGAATGCGGCGGGACCCGTTTGTCCCGGTCGTCCATTCGGTTTGCCCGCGCGCAACGCGTTGAGCGTTCAGCGGCTGCCGGCGTCGCGCGTGCGACCTGGGGATGAGCTGGGCAAATCTTTTGAGGCACACCCGTTTTCACCGAGGTCTTGTCGGGGTGGATCCGATGTGATGCAAGCAATCGCCCAGACGAAGCCTGCCAACTCGCGCGCGATGGCGGTGACGACAACCTGCTTCAGCTTGCCTTTTCCCAACATTTGCCGATAGCGCTGACACAACCGGGTCTGCGCCTTCCAGGCGATCTCGCGCGCTGCCTCCGGTACTGCGTCGACGGCGGCGAGCTTGTGGCGGGCGATGCGGGGCGGGAAGCGGTAGCAGTGCGCCGCCTCAACGAGCAGGGTGCGAGCGTGAATGTCACCGGCCTTGGTGATGGCGCCGATGCGACGCTTCCGGCCGGAGGAATGTTCAGATGGCACTAAACCGAGATAGGCCATGAAGTCAGGGGCAGCGGCAAAGCGCGACGGGTTCGCCAATGGCCGCGGCCAGACCGGCGCTGGCGATCGCATCCAGACCGCGTAGCGCACCTAGGTTGCGCACCAGTGGGAACAGCGACCAGGTCGGGATCTGGGCCCGCAGATAGCTGTCAACACGATCCCGCCGCTGCTCGCTCACACGCACCGCCTCGATACTCTCTTGCAGCACGATCTGCTGCGCTGGCTGAGCGCAGCTCTGTTCGGCCAGCCACCTTCGATGCGCCTTCGTCCAAGCCTTGCGGCCATTGGGATAGGTCCGTTCGTGACGCAGCAGAAACGCACTCAACTGTTGGCGTGCGACCCGCACCGCCCGCACGGCGGCCAGACGGGCGCGGATCAGGTCGCGCATGGCTTCGTGGGCCGCATCGGGCACCCAGACTGCGGTCAGCAGGCCGCCCCGGTGCAAGACCGCCAGATTGGCGGCGTCGCGCTTGTCGTTTTTCTGCCGGTCGCCGCTTTTACGCGGGATCATCGAGGGCGCGACCAACATGCACTCTTCCCCCAGCTGAGTGAGGGTGCGGTGAACACCGTAGCCGCAGGGACCGGCTTCGTAGCAAAACTTCGCTGGTCCGCTGCCTGCTTGCCGTAGACGCTTGACCAGTTTCACCAGCGCCGCAGTGGTGTTGGGGCACGTGCCATACGGTGTGGCCGCCCCAATGTCACCCGTGGCGGTGGCCGCAACAACGATCGTATCCTTGTGCACATCCATGCCGATAAATCGTGTAGGCTGTTCCATGACCCGTCTCCTGTGCCTGAGGCTCCACGCCGACCATCCGGCGCGACCCCCGATCATCGACACATGACGAGACGGGTCACCCCTTCAGGGCAGGAAACGGACATGAGGTCTATGCCGTGCCGTGGCATTGCCAAGTTAACCGTGGCTGGTGCCAGGGGGCGAAGTTGGGCGGATGACGCCAGAGCCCAGTTCGTGCCGCCATCGCTTCCCGGCCGAGATCATCCGTCATGCGGTGTGGCTGTATCACGTGTGTGGAGGACGCCCTGCATGGAAAGAACTTTCTGACGAGATGACTTTGGTCAGGATGC
>DASYBP010000502.1:0-4835 GCA_036500715.1 Rhodopila sp. | reverse complement strand
CATGCTCAACATCGGCGGGGTCACTTCGGCTTTCACGGACACGCTCAAGGCGGCCGCGATCGATCTCAATGGCGGTATCGTCCAAGGCTACGGAACAATCGCCAGCGGGGTCGTCAACAACGGCACGCTGATCGCTTTGGGTGGCACGGTCAACGGCACGTTGGAGGTGACCGGCAGCCTGACCGGCACCGGCAAGGTCTTGTTCGATCTGAACGATCAGGACCTGGATCAAAACCTCAGCCCAACGGCTGATCCTACCAAGGCAACGCTGTTGCTCGACGGCCTGGTATCGGCCGGCCAGACCATCACGATGAACGGCGGCGACACGCTTGAACTGGCAACGCCCGCTTCATTCGCCGGCACAATCGTGGCGAAGGTCGGCGACCGTATCGTTCTGGAGGGCAAGACCGTCACCAGCGCGACGCTGAACAACGGGATGCTGGTGGTGGACGACGGCACGTCGGTGGTCGCGTCGCTGGCGATGGGCGGCTCCTACGCTGGTGACAGTTTCGCCGCGAGCGGATCGATCGTGACGCTCGGTGGTAGTTCGACCCTTCCAACCATCAGCGGCACGTCAGCCAACCAGGCGGTGACCGACCAGGCGACGATCACGCCGTTCGGGCATGTCGTTATCAATGATCCGAACGCTGGTCAGACCGAGAACGTGACCGTTACGCTATCCGCCGCGGCAAACGGTACGCTGACCAATCTAGGCGGAGGCACCTACAACGCCACGACCGGCGTATATACGGACAGTGGGACGGCCGCCGCGGTCACAACTGCCCTGGATGGACTGGTGTTCGCGCCGGTTAAGGTCGCGGCAGGCCAGACCGTCACCACCGGATTTACCATAAGCGTAACGGACTCCGCGCAGGAACACGCGACCGACACTACCACGTCGGTTATTGCCAGGGCCGCTACCGTTCCGGCCGGCGAGGTGGTCCTGAGCGGTTCCTCCTCCCAGTATATCATCGCGAACGATGGCGGATCGCTGTATATACAAGACTCGGTGGCTGGACGGAACGGGACCCAGGTTCTTTCCGGCGTCAACGAAATGGTGTTCACCGACGGCGTTGGGATATTCGACCCGACCGGATCGGCCGAAGATGTCGCGAGGCTCTACTTGGCCGCGCTCAATCGCGCGCCTGACGTGCCTGGTCTGGAGGGTTGGACCAATCTGATAGACAACTCGAATGTACCACTGACGACCGTAGCGGACGACTTTGTCTTATCACCGGAGTTTACGCAGGATTACGGTGCACTGACCGACACGTCATTCGTTCAGCAACTCTATCAGAATGTCCTGCATCGGGCGGCTGATGCGGGCGGATTGCAGGCTTGGGTTGGGCTGTTGGCGTCCGGCGGTACTCGTGGCGGGGTACTGCTCGGCTTCTCCCAAAGCGCTGAGTACGAGGCCGACACGCTGTCAACCGGCGGCGACGCGAACAACGCCGAGGCCTATCGACTCTATCAAGCGGCGCTTGATCGCACCCCGGACCCGGCCGGCCAAGCTTATTGGGCTGGGCAACTTGCCGGCGGGGCCACGCCAACGCAGGTGGCACAGGACTTTGTTGGCTCAGCCGAATTTCAGCAGAAGTATGGGACGCTGAGCGTCAGCGACTTCGTGTCGACCTTGTATGAGAACGCGCTCCATCGTGCCGCCGACCCTGCTGGGCTGCAAGCGTGGACGAATTTCTTGCAGCAAGGCGGAAGCGAAGCGGGTGTCATCGTCGGCTTTTCGGATAGTCTCGAAAATCGGGCGCAAACCGCTGGTGGCACCCACGCGAACTGGGTGTTCATTCCCTCGTAGGCCTGGCAGCCGGCGCGGCGCAGCATTGATCGCGAATTGATTTGATGCTGGCTGGGTCGGTTTGGACTGAATGACTTGGTATTCGACGAGCGCGCTGTAAAGGCGCGCTTGTCCGCCTCTTCAAGCCTGATTGTCAAAAAAAGCACTTACCCCAGCCGCAGCGCGGCGATCAGGGGATTGATTGTTGCCATGTCGTCCAGCCTGGAGACGGCCACGATCACCTCGTCGATCGCGCCCGCAAACGCGCCGTAACGAGCCAGTTCGCGGACTTTCGCTTCGATCTCAGGGTCGGTAAGCGGGTGCTCCAGGCTTCCCCGGGCATGAAGGACGGTCGCGGTCAACGCTCGTCCGTCCGTGGTGTGGACAGTGGCGGTTGCAGCGCCGCGGGGACTGTCGGCATCCAGTTGTGGCCTGATGCGAGCCCGTAGCGCAACGACCTCAGGTGCCTCGACCATATCAGTGGAGAACGCCTCCAACCCTGCCATCCCGTACAGGAGAGCGACCGCCGCGCAGTGATGGATGCTGACCCGCGCGTCCCGCTCGTTGCATACGATCCGGTCGCCACGAGCAAGTAACAACTGGTCGCCGGATATGATTGCTTCCTCGATCTCCGCCGCTGCCAGCCCGTGATCTCGCCGCAGCGCCAGGCAGGCATCGATCACGGCGTGCATCACGATTCCGCAAGGATATGGCTTGTAGGTATTGTTGCTGACCTCCCACCGCGCACCAAGACCGTCCGTGATCTCCGATGCCACGGGATCGTCGCCCATTGCGCGCGCCCAGCCCAGGTCGCCCTCGATCGCCGCCGGAGCGGCGGTGTAGCCCTGTTCCGCCAGAAGGGCCGCAAACAGCCCGTTGCGCGCGGCGTTCCCAACGCTGACGTTCTTCGCCGCGGTAGGCAGGTTCTCCACCACCCCCGCCGACTGGCTGGCCGCGATTCCCAGAGCATGCCAGGTCTTCGTGGCGTCCAGCCCAAGCAGCTTGGCACTGGCGCGGCGGACCCGAACACGCCGCAGGTCGAAGTAATATGCCACCCACGCGTATAATGGCCTGGGGAGACGGCGTTGCCCACCCGGCACGCGACCTCGGTCCCCAGGATGAGCGCGTGCAGCATCTCCGCGCCGGACACACCGCGTTGTTCCGCGAGGGCAAGGGCCGCCGGGGCGACGGGTGCGGTCGGATGGATGACGGTGCGCAGATGGGTATCATCGTAGTCGAGCAGGTTCCCGCCAACCGCGTTGATGAATGCCGCACCCAGCGGATCGAGCCGTTCCACGCGGCCGAGCACTGTGACGCGCTCTGCACCTGACAGTGGCAGCAATACGCGCAACGCCCTCTCGATCGACGGCGAGCGGGCAACGCCAAGCGTACAGCCGATGAAATTCAGCAGCGATCGCTTGCCTGCCTGTCGCACCTCAGCGGGCATTGCGTCCCAGCGTGACGCGGCGACAAACTGGGCAAGACGCTCGCCTGCAAAGCCCGTCCCGGTCAAATTCGACATAACCTTTCAACCCTCCGCGCCGGCGCGACCCGCGGCGCGGCTTGAGGTTCTCCTGTTCAGGCGGCGAGTTCCAGAATCTCGCGCACCTGCGGCGGTCCGTCGATGCGCCGTGGATTGCGTGGCACCCAGGGCGTCGCCATGGCCCGTTCAGCGATAAAGTCGAATTTCTCCCGTCCAATCTGTACCGCGGACAAACTGCGAGGCATACCCAGACCGCTGATCAACGCGTCCAGCAGATCGGCGGCATCCCCCCCTGGGCGACCCATCGCGGCCGCCACCATCGCCTGCCGCTCGGCATTCGATGTCTTGTTCCATCGCATTACCGCCGGCAGCATGATGCACGATGTATGGCCATGCGGAATATCGAACGCCCCGCCAAGAATATAGCCAATGCCATGGCTCGCACCCATCGGCACGCCGCTGGCCAACGGTGCCATCGACAGCCACGAACCCAGCTGACAGTCGATCCGTGCTTGCAAATCCGACGGATCCGCCTTCACCCGCGCCAAACCCTGCGCCAGCAAGGCAAGGCCACGCAGCGCCTGCGCATCAGCATAGGGGTGCGCCTCCTGCGAGCAGATCCCCTCCACACAATGATCCACCGCTCGAATACCCGTGGAGAGGAACAGCCATTCCGGCGTGTGAACCGTAATTGCCGGGTCTAGTACAACCGCCCTCGGAATGATGCGGGGATGACGAAACAACTCCTTCACCTTGGTCTGCTCATTCATGACCCCGGCGATGGCGCTGAATTCGCCTGCCGACAGTGTGGTCGGGACCGCGATCTGCCGCACCCTTGGCGCTTCGCACGGTGGTGGACCCATCGTGCCGTCGGGCCCCTTTACTGGCCGTAATGCGTCCAGCGCGTCGGCGGATCGAACATTGTTGGAAAGACACAATTGCACCGCCTTGGCCGCGTCGGTCGTCGAACCGCCGCCAACAGTCACGATCAGGTCGGCCTTGGCGGCACGAGCCATATCGGCCGCCTCGATGACGGCTTTGCGGGGGGTGTGCGCCGGCATGCGGTCAAACACCGCGACGCAGATATTTCCGAGAGCAGTTTTGATTCGCTCAATTTCCGGTGTTTCCCGATTGAGTGTCCCACTCACCATCAGGAACACCCGCTCGGCGCCGGCCCGGCGTGCCAGCTCGGCAACCGCCTCGGCTGCCGGTGTGCCAAATACCACTTCATCCATCTGGCTGAAAACGACCCGACCGCTCGTTGTCATCTTTATCCCTCCCTACCTGGCTCTTTGGCTGAGTATAGAGGAGGCGAAGAGATCCGACAGCGCCCCCGATCGCTGCGTTGTCACAGCGTCGCCAGTTTGTCACGGGGGAAGATCTTGAATTAAAAATACAGAAACAGCGGGCCGAAGCTCATGACCTTTCTGTTCCCTACAGCGCAGCGAACCGCGGCGCGTGCGGTATGAGCCCACCCATCTTGGCGGAGGTCCCGCGCGCTACGATCCTCGCCGGGACCGTCGCCCACGACACGGGCGCAAAGAGCGAGCTACCATCCGCACG
>DASYBP010000501.1:0-30314 GCA_036500715.1 Rhodopila sp. | reverse complement strand
CCAGGCGGGATTGCGCCGCGGACTCGAGTCGAGCAAGAAGCGACATGGTGGTTTCTGGATCAACCGGTTCGACCGGTTCAGGCCGGGGCGCTGGGATCTTCACAAATCCGGTCCTGATGCAGGCAGCGCAAACGAGGCGCGTATCAGGTTGATGTCATCGGCGGCGGAGTGGCCGAGGACATGTTCGGCGAGCGGCCAGAGCGCCCAACCGGGGTCACGCGGGAACGCGGCGGCGATCTGTCCGTGATCGAGGCGCAGCCAATGCCAGATATCGCCGCGGATCGACTCGGCACAACCAATTCCTTCGCCGCTGACCGGCGGCAGCGCGACGGTGACTGGTCCGGCCGGCAGGATTTCGAACGCGGAGCCAATCAACCGAAGGGATTCCTCGATCTCCCGGATCCGTAGCTGTTGTCTTGCGGCGCTGTCACCCACCGTGCCGACAACGAGGTTGGCGGCGATATCCTGATAGCCTGGCGCAAAGACGGTTCGCAGATCGAACCCGTAGCCTGACGCGCGCCCGACAACTCCGCCGGCGCCCAGCGCTCCCGCCAGCTGCCTATCCGCGCGTCCGAGGCCGGACAGACGGGACGACAGCGCCGGGCCCGCGTGCAACTGACGGATGGCCGGCATTGTGGAGGCGATATCTCCCAGGGCGCGCAGAATGACCTCGGGACCGCCCGGCGAAATGTCGACCGCGACGCCGCCCGGGATGACGCAGTCCATCATCAGCCGGTGGCCGAACGCCGATTCCGAAGCGCGCAGCATGATTTCGCGCAAGAAGCCGCAGCGGGTCCACACGCTTCGGGCACCTGCCAGGCGCCCAACCTCTGCCAGATTGTCGAGATGGCCGGCGATTCGCTCGATCTCCATCATGACGATGCGCAGGCCGACCGCTCGGGGGGGAACGGCGACGTCCATGGCGGCTTCGGTTGCGTGGGCGAAGGCAACGGAGTGGGCGACGGTTGCGTCACCGGAGAGACGGGCGGCGAAGCGTGCGGCGGCGCGCGGTGACTTGCCGCGTATCAATGTCAGTGCGCCCTTATGGCAGAAACCGAGCAGGGCTTCGGCGGTGCGGATAGCGGGGCCGTCAAGCGTCAAGCGAAGATGGGCCGCTTCATCCAGCTTGCCCCAGATCGGACCAACCGGCAGCACCATGGCATCATCGCGATCGGGGCCGGACAACAGGGGCGGCTCACCGGGTGGGCGTGCTTCGGGTCGAACCGCCATCGGCGGGGACAAAGGCCAGTTGCCATGGTCCAGCCAGGGACGGAGGTCGATGGCGCCAGCGGCCTGGTGTCCCCAAAGATCGTGGATCATCCGCTCGTATCGGGAAGCCACGGGCAGAGCCGGCGACAAAGCCGGATAGCAGCCTGCCTCAATCAATGTCGAGACCGGCACTACTGTCAGCGCGTCCGGGTCGAAGTACAGGGCGTGCGCTTGCGCCATATCCGCCCAGAGGGCGAGCAAGGTCCAGCCCTCGGCCCCGGCGGCATGGGTGAGGGCGGTCCAATCGGCCGCAGAAAGTATATGGCGCAGCCACGGGCGACAGATTTCCGCCGTGGCGGACCCGATGATGGCGCGTGTTGTGGTCATCCTGGGGCGGTCATCCTTGGCCTGCTGTCAGCATATGCCACCAGCGGGCTAGCCCCTCGGGCGCGAAATATCCGGTCAACAGCGCGAGTGCCAACGGCAGCCAACCGACCGACGGCAGCGCAGTCCTGGATGAAAATTCCGGTAGGCGGCTGGGCAGGCTGGCGCGCAGGATCGAGATCCAGGCGGCCCCGACCGGCAGCAGTAGCCACGCGCCATGACCGATCACGGCGAGCACAACGAGAACCAGTCCCGGAAACACGCCAAGAGGTGGAACGCCGCCCAGGCCGGCGAGGGCGAGACTGGCCACGGGTCCATCCGTGACCCGCGCGGCCGCCCGCGACAGGATCAATAGAATCAACAGCACGAGCGCGGCAAATCGGCCGTCGGCCTGTCCGAGACACAATGACAGCGCTGCCAGGCTCGCGTAACTCTGCTGCAGAAGAGTCATAGCCGAACGCGGCGCCTTCCCGCGCAATCGGGCGGCGCATAGGAGCAACGCAGCGAGGGCGATGGCGGCCCCGAGCGCCTCGGCTGCCGGGGGCCAGGAGGCCTCGTTAGCGAGACGGAGGATCAGCACCACCAGGACCACGCCGAGGTCAGGAACCACGGCCGCGATAGCTATAAATCCGGCGAAGACGCCGAAGTAGCTGGGAATGAAGTGGCCCGGCGTCGTCAAGCCGAACAGGGCGAGCCCCGCCCCGAGGAACGCCAGAACCGCGTCATCCCAGCGCCGAACCAACGTCGGCAGCACTGAGGTCGTGATGGCGGCGAAGACCGCTAGCCAGGCGACGATCGGGTTTGGCGGGACGACCGCCAGCACCAGGAATAGCCCGTTCAGAAGCCTCAGGCCGCGAGCGAGGGGCGTCATCGCCAGGCGCTTTCGCCGCTGCCAGGATCGCATCACTCCGTCCAGGCCGAGGAGAGGGGCGAACATCGACGCGACGGAGCCGAGCGGGATCAACAGTGTCGTGGCGAAGACCGCCAGGGCGATGCCCAGGTCGATCCAGCATAGCCAGGGCCCGCCCAGCCAGGGGGGCGCCTTGCCGCCTCGGCTCTTCGGGATCACGGCGAGCGCGTCGACGGCAAGTGGCAGCGGCAGGACCAGACAGGCCACCGCGAGAGCGACGGCCGGCGCGTGTCCGGCCTGGGTCAGCAGGCAGGCCGCGAGAATGCTGCCGTTCTGCATTCCGATCAGTGCCACGACGTCCATCAACGGGTGGCGCCTCGTTGCGGCGAGCAAGACCGAGAGCAGGATCATGGTCAGGGGCAGCGCAAGACCGCCTTGCGACTGACACAGCGCAGCCAGCGCCGCGGCTGTGCCCGCGGCCAGTTTGGCGCCTCCGGTGACGGGCACCGCGCGCGCTTCCGCTATGGCGAAGTGGGTGGACGCGAACCAGATAGCGGCAATCGTGATGAGAGGCGAGACGGCCATCAGGGGCTGACGCAGCATCACCGCGGCAACCGCGATCCCTGCCGACTGGGTTGCCAGCAGGATCGTCGCGGTGGAGATCGGTCGGACGCACAGCAAGGCGAAGCCAATGACCAGACCAAGCCCCGCCAAGCCTTGGCCCAGCGTGGTCATGCCGTCCCTGCACTGGCCAGGATCATAATGGTCGCAAGCAACGCGAGCAAAGCCGCCACGCCCGCCAGGTCGGGGAGGATGTTGCGAGGACTTCCGCCCGCGACGACCCGAATTCCGGCCACGACGAGCAAGAATGCGCCGAGTTTGATCGTCCAGGCCGCCAACCCGACGAGCCATGCGAACGGGCCGCTTTCGGCATTTGCCATCCCGACCGGGAGAAACAGGGCGCCGATCAGGTTGAACCAAACCAGGCGCCGGAGCCAGCCGGTCGCTCTGACCAGCGCTAGATCAATGGCGCCAAACGCCTGGTCCGAGTCGCGGCAAGGTGCGCTGAGATCGGCGAAAGCCAAAGCCAGTACCGCGGTCAGCACGATGGCCGATGCAGCCGCCGGAAGCAGGATACCTTCTCGCTGCTGGCCGATGATCAGGTCGAGGTTGAAGCTGCCGCCCATCAGCCCCAGCGCAACCATTGTGAGCATCAGTGCCGGTTCGGCCGCGACGGCGAGCGCGCTTGCGCGCTGTTGCGTCAGCCCAGGAAGCGCGGCGCCGGAGTCCAGCGCGGCAAGGGCATGGGCGACGCGTGCAACGGTCAACAGGGAAACGATGACGAGAACGTCGGCCAGCGGTGATAGCGCCATCCCCAGGCTGAAGGTCGGCACCAGGGCGGCGGCCGACAGGGTCACGCCTAGTCCAACCGCCGGCGCCAATCGCGACACCAAGGAGACGCTCTCGATAGCCATCGGGGTTTTGCGCCGCAAGCGCGCCAGATCGCGGAAGGGCAGAAGTGCGGGGGGGCCCGATTGGCCGGCCAAACGCGCGTCAAGCCAGCAAGTGACGCCGGCGGCGGCCGGTGCAACCGCGATCATCAGACCGATGTGCAGGATTTCCGCCAGCAACGACAGGACGAAGGTCATCCTACGACGGCCAGAGCCAGCAGCAGTGCCGCGAAACCGGCCAGAAGCAGCCAAAGTCCGGGGAATGTCGCAGATATCCGCGTTCGGGGCAGCGATGGGAGCGGCGGCGGACGCGGCAAGGCAATTTCCGGCAGCGCGGGCAGAAACCCCGCCCCCGAGGATTGGGCGGCCGGATCGCCGAAAGGGAGGCCGATCGGCGGCTGCATGCCATCCGTCCATGGACCGGCGGGTTTGGCCGGTTTTCGCAACTGCCGCGGTACCCTCCACGCGGCCCCGACGGCCAGCGTCAGCAGCGCGAGCAGCGGAACTATGAGGTAGCCGGGCGAAGCGCCAGCCAGCGACAGCAATCCGAAGCCTTGGGCAGGTGGCAGGCTGGTCAACGCGTCGATCGACGGGTCGGCGAGCAACCGCAGCAAGGGACCCGGCAATACGCCGGCCAGCAGGGCGGTCGCAGCCAACAAGAGCAGAATGGCGCGGATGGTTGATGGGCTCTCGCCAGCCCCGGCACCACGCGGGGTGCGCGGTCTGCCAAGGACGGCAATACCGACAACCCGGAGCGATGCGGCTGTTGAGAGCCCGGCCGACAGCGCGATGGCGGCTGCGATCAGCGCCAGCGGTAGCTGTGACAACACCCCGCCGGTGTGCGGGGCTGACAGAATCGACTGGAATGACAGCCACAGAGCGGCGAACCCAAGGCCGGGCGGCAGCGCGGAGGCGGTCAGCAAGCCAGCGGAGAGTGCGGCGGACGTTCCCGGCATGGCGTGAACCAGACCGCCGAGCCGGGATAACCGGTAAGTTCCGGCGCTGGTGCCGATGGTGTGGGCGGACAGCGACAGCAGGGTGCCGGCAAGGCTGGTGCCGAGGGCGGTCAGGCAGGTCGCGTCCAGGGCGAACGCAGCGGCCGCGGGCAGATCAGCCGTTCGCGCGGTCATGGCCAGCCCGACACCGATCACGGCGAGGCCCGCCTGGCGCGCCAGCAAAGCGGCAATCGCGGTGTCGATGTCGGGCAACGCCGCGGCGCGCCAAGCCGCAACGACGGAGCCTGCTCCACCGGCCAGCAGCAGGAGGGCGCCCCACCAGGGCTGCGCAGCGGCGGCCGACAGATCGGCGATCAGCCGAAGCAGCAGGTATGAGCTGAATGGGATCAGAACGCCGGCGGTCAGCGCGTCACGCGTCCAGCAGCGTTCGGAATTATCGGGCCAGACCAGGGCGCCGACGGCGGCTACGGTCAAGACCATCGCCGCGGTGGCATGATCGGAATCGATCGGTGCCGCTCGGATGGCGTCGAAACGAGGGGCATAGCCGGACGGGGTCAGCAGGCAGACCGCGCCAAGAAGCAAGGCTGGGGCCAACATAGGCAGCCGGCGTCCGCGATATCCGGCCGATGCACAGGTCACCGCCAGTCCAATCACCATTGCGACGCCGTCGGCGGCCAGCAGAGACAGGGCCGTGCCGGCAACGCACCACGCTGTCGGGTGAATTCGCGCTGGTTGAACCACCGTCGACTGGAAGGCTGCGACGGCCGTCCCGGCCACGAACAGATTGAGCAGGAAGAACAGCGACAGCGGATCCAACGCGAAATGCAGCGACAATCCAGGCGGTCCGACCGGAACACTCAATGGCGCCGCCGGCGCGTGACTGAACAGCGGCGGCAGGCACAGCAATGCGCTCAGGCCGCACAGCGTGGCCGTAAGAAGGCCGCAGATCGCCTGTGGCAGCAGCGATGTACCTGCGCCCAACAACAGCAGCGCAACAGCGTCCACAATCAGGAAACGGAGGATCGGATCATTCACCGTTGGCAGCGTAGCATCGCCGCCCGGAGTCGCGGCATACTCGGCATCGCGGAAAAACCGCGGGACGAAGTTGACAGAATGCCGCAGCGACTGAGCGGGGTTAAGGTGACGGCGGACGGCGCGCCGCTGCCGCCGCGGATGGATCTGCGTTGCTTCAACAAGACGGGGTTCGAATGGACCTATGCCGGGCCGGGTCCGCGCCAATTGTCGCTTGCGCTCCTGGCGGATCATCTGGGCGATGATGCGAAGGCGCTGGCCCTGAGCGAGGGGTTCATGCGGCACGTGGTCGCGTATCTGGATAATGCGTGGTGCCTGACGTCGGTCGATATCGATGAGGCGCTGGCCGAGATGGCGTAGGACGCCGGCGCTCAAGTGACAACGATCGGTACCCGGTGCCATGCAGCGGACAAGTAGCCCTTGAAATTCCATATGTCGGCAGGGTCGGCTGGCTGCGTCTGGCCGGCGGAGTCCCAGGCGCGGGCGACCAGCCGATGCTCGCCGGGCGGCAGGTCCAATGTTGCCCGCCAGAACGTCCAGCTCCAGGGGGAGGGCGGTTCCAGGTCCGCCTGGATCCAGCTCTTTCCATCGTCGCGGGAGAGGTCCACGCGCGTGACGCGCTGAGCGGTGGCGACGGCGTAGCCGCTGACGGAGGTTCGGCCTGCTGACAGCCTGGCGTTCGGGCCCGGCTCGCAGATCGCGGCATTGAGTGGCATTTCATAGATCGAAATGCCCTTCGCCCAGTCGACAGTGTCCGCCGTTACATCGGGCGGCAGCAGTTTGTAGTCGCGCTGCTGCATGTGGTTGTCCGACGGCGTTTCCTGTACCGTTATGAGGGATAGCCATTTCGGACTTCGCACACCGGCGAAACCAGGAACGACGACGCGGAGCGGAAAGCCGTGTTCGGGTTGCAATGGCTCATCGTTCATCTCGAAGGCGAGAAGCACCTCGGGCGACATGGCCTTGGTGAGCGGGATCGAGGCGCCATAGTGGAAGGCCCCCTCGCCTGGCATGGTCACCTCGTCGCAGGCACGGAAGGCGACGTGCAGCGTCGGATCGTCCGCGGCGCCCGCCGCGCGCAGCACGTCGGACAGCGCGACGCCGGCCCAGGTGGCATTGCCGATCGCACCCGGTGCCCAGGGATCGCCCGAAACCGGCTTGACCTGGTGAAGGTCGGCGCGGCGGTTACCCGCACATTGCATAACCGCGGTCACTGCGCGGCGCGGGAAGCGATCGCGCAATTCGGCCATCGAGAGGACCAGCGGCGCCGCAACGTTGCCGGTGACCCACAGCCGATGGGTCGTTCCGTCCAGATGCGGGATGGCGCCGTGGCTGCGGACGTAGAAGTCGGATTGTCTGGTTATGAAGTTAGCGCGGAGGCGGTCGAGCGGCGGTTCCGCGTTGAACGGCTGAGCTGAACGCACAATGAGATCGGGCCTCGAATTACCCGGGTCGCGCACGAACTTCCTCGGTCCTGGTGGCTTGATCGAAGCACAATGCAGCCGGACCGCTTGGGTGTCGAAGAAAATCGGGATTTGCCTACACCGTCGCGGCGTGTCGCCAGCGGGCGATCGCCATTTGCAGCTGCGAAGTGGCGCGTTTCAGTCGGCCGTAGGAGTCAAGCCCGGTGTTGCCGGAGGCCGCGGGCTGCCGGCCGGAATATGCTCCAGTTGCCGGTCATGACCCAGCACCAGGATGATCGCCGCCGACATGATGGGCCCCAGCGCGATCACCATCAGACCGAAGGTGAAACTGCCCCCCGTCGCGTCTTTGATCAGACCGAAGGCGTAGGGTCCGAAGAACCCGCCGAGGTTGCCCAGCGCGTTGATCAGCGCGATCCCGCCCGCCGCCGCGGTGCCCGACAGCATCGCGGTCGGCAGGCTCCAGAAGATCGGCGCGGTGGAGGACAGACCGACAGCGGCGATGACCAGCGTGGTCATGGTCAGCACCGGATCGGTCATCAGCGAGGTCGCGATCAATCCGGCGGCGCCGACCGCATAGGCGAAAGCGACATGGCGCGGGCGCTCGCCGGTGCGGTCGGAATGCCGGCCCCACCACACCATGGCGGCGGCGGCGAAAACCGACGGTATGGCGTTGATCACGCCGGTCATGCCGAAGCCCTGTGCCAGGCGATGCACGATCTGCGGCTGGAACAAAGCGATGCCGTAGCCGGAGAAGGCGCCACCGAAGTACGCCAGGCTGAGCATCAGCACGCGCCTGTTCGTCAGTGCCTGGCCGAGGCTGTAGTGCCGGACGGTTTCGCGCCGGGACCGCTCTGACGCGAGCCGCGCTGTCAGCCAGTCGCGCTGTTCGGCGGTCAACCAGTGCGCCTCGGACGGCCAGTCCGTCATCGTGTACCAGAAGACCACGCCAAGGACGACCGCGGGTGCCGCTTCCAACACAAAGAGCCATTGCCAGCCGGCGATGCCCAGCCAGCCGTCAAGATCAAGCAGAACGCCTGAAACCAGCGAGCCCAGGATGCTGGAGAGCGGGATCGCAACCATGAAGATGCCGAGGATGCGGGAGCGGTAATACGACGGGAACCACCAGGTCAGATAGAGGACGATGCCGGGAAAGAAGCCTGCCTCGGCGACGCCCAGCAGAAAGCGCAGGGCGTAGAATGACCACGGTCCGGAAATCAGCGCGGTACAGCCGGAAATGACGCCCCAGGTGACCAGGATGCGGGCGATCCAGCGCCTGGCGCCGACCTTGCTGAGCAGCAGGTTGCTGGGAACTTCGAAAATGAAGTAGCCGAGGAAGAATATACCGCCGCCAAAACCATAGACCGCGGAGCTGAAACCGAGTGCCTTGTTCATGGTGAGGGAGGCGAAGCCCACGTTCACGCGGTCGAGGAAGGCGATGAAGTAGCAGACGATCAGCATCGGCAGCAGCCGTCGCGCGACGCGAGCGATCGTCTGTCGCTCGAGTTCGGTGACCTCGTGCGTCAATCCTGCGAGTGCTGGCGCTGCTTCCACGGGCCGCGGCCTCCTGCTGTTGCCGGCAAGTGAACTGCCCTGGCGGTTGCGGCAAATGCTAGCAGATCGGCCGCGCCGCGCGAGAGGGCTGGGGCTGGCGAACCGCGGGCACGATGGTTTCAGTTGGTTACATAGGTGTAGATCCGCGACGATCCGTCCGGCTGCCGTTCCCGGTAGACCCCCTGGATTTCGGCCTCGAAGCCGGGGAACAGGTTGGTGCCACGCTCGAACACTTTCAGGTAGTCGATCATTGGCTGAGCGCGCTCGTCCAGCCGCTCGCCGGGCACGATTGTTGCGATACCCGGCGGATACACCACCCACAAGGTGGTGGCGATGCGGCCCGATACTTCGTCGATCGGCAGGTACTCGACGTCGTTCTTGACCAGCCGGCGGACCGCTTCCTGCGGCCGCATCGCGAGCGCGGGAAAATGTTGCGGCCGGAACTGCCGGCGTTGCAGAGCGCTGGTTTCCTGATCGCGATAGAACGCGTGCATCTGCCGGCAGAGATCGCGCAGCCGCATGCCGCCATATCGATGCGCACGCTTGCTGACGAATTCAGGGATCACGTCCTCCAGCGGCGCGTTGTCATCGTGCAGGCGCTTGAAGAACACCAGGGCGCTGAGCAACGTGCCGGCCTTGCTCGATTCCACTCCAGGCGTCAGCAGGAACAGGATGCTGTTAAGGTCGTTCTTTTCGGCGACGATCCGGTTCTCCCGCAGGTACTGCGCCAGCACCGGGGCCGGTAGTCCGTGTTGGCTGTACTCTCCGGTCCGGCGATCGAAGCCCGGCGTCAGGAGGGTCAGCTTGTTGGGATCGGTCATTGCGTAGCCGTCGGTCACATGCCGGTAGCCGTGCCAGGAGGCCCCTGGCGCGAAGTGCCAGTACCGCGGGTCGGAGGCGAGGTCGTCGGTCGGGACGCTGTCCCATTCCACGTTGACACCGTCATGTTCGACGACATCGGGCACGAACGGGTCAAAGAACCAGTGGCGCTCCGGATCCGTTTCCGTTTCTTCGAACTCGCGAGCGATGGCGCGCAACTTCTTGCGCAGCTCGATGCCAAGGCGGATCGTATCGTCCCACAGCACTTCGCCCTGCCGCCCCTTCATCATCTGCGCGCCGACGTCAAGCGAGGCGAACAGGGGGTAGAACGGCGATGTGGAGGCGTGCATCATGAACATCTCGTTGAAGCGGCGATGTTCGACGCGGCGGCGCTGGCCGGCGATGTGCGAATCGCGAACATGGATTTGGCTGGCCTGGCTGAAGCTTGCCAACTGCTTGTGGGTTGACTGTGTGGCGACAATGCCGGGGTGGCTGGCGTCGAGGCCTTCCAGCCCCATGGCGAAACGGCCGCGGAAGATCGGGTGGAACTTCATGAAGCCGGCCCAGGCTTCGTCAAACAGGATATAGTCGCAGAGCGGCCCGAGTTTTTCGATGATGGTGCGGGCGTCGTAGATGGTACCGTCGTAGCTGCATTGTTCGATCACCGCCGCGCGGAAGGGACGTTCCCGCCGCCACGCGGCGGCATCGGTCACCAGCGGATGGGTGCGGATTTTTTCGCGAATTTTCTCGGCGTCCAGCGCCTCGTAGTCGATCGGTCCGATCAGTCCGTGGGGGTTGCGGTCAGTTTCCAGGAATACCGGGATCGCGCCCCCGAGATAGAGGGCGCCGTGATGCGCCGCCTTGTGGTTGTTGCGGTCGAACAGCACGAGATCGTCCTCGGTCAGCAACGACTGCAGCACGATCTTGTTGGAAGAGGAGGTGCCGTTCAGCACGAAATAGGTCCGCTCGGCGCCGAAGATCTTCGCTGCTTCCTCCTGCGCGGCCAACGCGGGTCCTTCGTGAGTCAGCAGATCGCCGAGGTCGAGCACCGAGTTGTCGAGATCGTCGCGGAAGATCGCCTCCCCGAGATGCTGGAAGAAGATCCGGCCGATCGGGCTGTGCGCATAGAAGACCCCGCCGTTGTGACCGGGGCAGGTCCAAAGCTGATTGCCTTCCTCGGCGTAGTCCACCAGTGCACCAAAGAACGGGGTTTTCAGCGTTTCGGCGTACTGGCGAAGCCTGCTGATCAGGTTCTTGGCGATGAAATCCGGCGTTTCCTCGGCCAGGAACACATAGCCATCGGCCTCACGCAGCACATCGACCGGAATGTCTTCCAGGCGGTGGTGGCGGACCAGGATGATGATCGGCATGTCGAGGCCGCGCTTGCGGATCTGCGAGACGAGACGTGCCATCTTGCCCTGCGGGCCGCGCTTGCCCCAGTCCAGCAGCACGCAGCCTACCGCGGCGTCGGTCTGGATGACGAGTTCGGCGTCGTCGACCTTGCGCGCCTTCATCACGCCATAGCCGTCCTGCTCGATCTCTTCGGTGATGGCCCGCAGCCGCTGGCCTTCCAGGTCGCCTGGATCAAAGGCGGGGGCGCAGATCAGAAACTTGAAATGGCGGGAATATTCCACTGTTGGTGCTCCGGTCCTGGCGGCGGGCGCGTCTTAGCACCGAACGCGCTGGCGGCGGAATGCAGCCCGGCGGAATACAGTCCTGGCGAATGCTGCCTGGCAATCTTATCAGATGGATCAGACCGGGAGGTGGGCGCGGCCGCGTGGACGCGCGGCGAAGCCAGAAATTGCCGCCATGATGACCAAGGTGCCGATCGCCAGGTAGGTCCAGAGCGCCGGCGCAACCGCGTCGAAGCTCACGACATACGGGGCGGCGCAGAGCCATCCGCCCATGGTGGCGCGGAATGCGGTGGCCCATCCGGGGTTACGGGTCAGGGACGCGAGCGCCATCACCACGGCGATCGCAACGCTCATGCAGGATCTCCAGGCCGGAACGCCCGCCGCATCGGCCAAAATCGCCCATGTCGCCAGCGCCAGGGCAACGGCTGACAAGAGCACCAATAGGTCGATGAGGTTATGGTCCCGTTCCGGTACGGCGTCTTGCGTCACAGCCTGGCCCCCAATCGAGTGAAACACTCAGCGTGCCGGACCGACCGCCGGATGAGAGAAGCCGGTCCGGCCGTTTTCAGTTTATGGCGATCCGGCGCGGCATTGCTTCCCTAGCCTTCGGCAATGTGAGCGTCAGCACGCCGTCATTCAGTTGCGCGCTGATCCCATCGCGGGCGATCTTGCCTGAAAGAGTAAATCCGCGGGCGTAATGTCCAACGACGTACTCGCTGTAGACCGGCTCCACGCCCTCATACTTGGAAAAGTCGATTTTGCCTTCGACCCGCAAAACGTCATCTTCCAGGGCGAGGGTCATGTCTTTCTTCTCGACGCCGGGCATTTCCATGATCAGGGTCAATGCCTCATCTGTCTCGAAGATGTCGGCGGGTGGGACAAAGAAACGACCGGGTACGGTTTGTTCTTCCTTTTTCGCCAGTTCTTGCTTCTCACGAACAGCCAACGGTGATTCCGACATGTGATCCTCCAAACGTCCGGCTCTAGCCAATCTTGATCGAACGCGCCTTGTCGTTCTCGGCTCGTGGCAGGAACAGTACAAGAATGCCGTCATTGCATTCGGCGCGTACACCATCCAGATCGATTTCAATCGGCAGCGTTAGCGACCGATCGAAGCGACCTGACAGCCGCTCGCGGCGATGCACGCTGGCCTTGTCAGGAAAATTGATCGATTTCGTTCCCGCCAGGCGGATGGTGCGGCCTTTCACCTGTACGTCGAGGTCGGATTTGGTGATGCCGGGCACTTCGGCGATCAGAACGAAGTCGTCGTTCTTGCGGAATACATTGATCGGCGGGTAGCTGCCGCCGCCGCTGGTGCTGGACTGGAGCCAACCGCTGGTCCGGAAGGCTTCAAGCGCCTGCTGCAGTCCCAGCAGCGTGTTGAACGGATCGGGAAATAACGCCATGGAACACACCCCCTTGGGAACACATCCCCTTGATGTTTGCCGAAGCAGGGAGCATCGCGCCGCACCGGACGGACCGAGCCGCCGGATCCATTGTGCCTGGTCGCGCATCGGAGAAGCGCGATGCGTCGCACCATGTGCGAGTGGCCGATTCAGCCGGAAATCGTGAGCACTTGGCGATTCACGCTTCCCCGCGATCGGCCCCTGGCACGCCAACGGCGGCTTGGCACTCCCTGGGTTCGAGTGCCACGCAAATAGTAGCTGGCTGTTACCCGTTCAAGGTAACGCGCGGAGACGGGAACGAAAATTGTGGTGATGAAGATTGGCAGTGGGCAAGGGCTTCCCGGGGCCCCCGCTTCCTGGAGTGTTAGTCCGAGCGCAGCCAGGCGAAAGCGTCGCGAACGAAGGCCTGGCCGTTGACGGTTGCGGATTCGCCATGGGCGATCCACGCCTTTTCGCTCGGCCAGGCCAGATCCGTTCCAGCGCGGCACGGCCATGCGCCAATTGATGAAGCTGGCGCGCCATTCGCGCGGCGCCTTGGATTTGATGCGGTGATTCCGTCGAGGCGCGCGATCAGGTTGCGCCAACCCGGAAAGTTCTGGATCAGGTAGGCAAAGATCGCGGTGCGGCTGGTGCGATGGAAAAAAGACTTCCGTTATCACGACGATGCCGAGGAGGAGGACCTAGCCGATGTCCGCTGCCCAAGGCGGACTGGGCTATCACCCAAGTTCGCGTCGAGCGCTAAGGTCAGCGTGATGGGCGACCATACGAAGAGACTGCATGTACGCCCTGGTCATCGGACGGTCTGATTACTGCCATGCGGGTCGGGTAGCGGAGACCCAATGGAAACGGCAGGACCGGCCCTTCGCCCACCCACAGGCTGGGTCCGAACTCGAGCAGCGATGTACTCATCGGCACGTCTGCCGTCGGCGCGCCTGCTGGGGCTTGAAACATACGGCTGATATGTTAATGTCCTCTTCAGTTGGCAATCAGGAGACGCCCCATGATGTCCCCCCGCCAGGCAGCTTTTCGCGCGGCTTATCGCGCCGAGATCGCCCCCGCTTATCACGGCCTGATTCATGTCGCGCTGATCTACCTGATCGGCGGGTCGGCCCTGTGGTACGCCGCCGAGCATATTCACAGCGCCACCCTGGGCGAAATCGCGGTGCTCCCGGTCACTGTCGTGCTGGCAAATATCTTCGAATGGTTTCTTCATGCCAAGGTGATGCACCGGCCGGTTCCGGGCCTGATGGGCATCTACAACCGCCATACCCTCGCGCATCATCAGTTCTTTACCCACGAGGCCCCCTTCCACGATGCCATGCGCGACTACCGGATCGTCTTCTTCCCGCCGTATGCCCTGATTGCCTTCCTTGTCATGGCCTCGGCAGGGGGTGCCATAGTGGCAGCGATCTGGTCTGCCAATGCGGGCTGGTTCGTCGTCTGCACTGCCGCCGGCATGTACATGAACTACGAGTTCTTCCACTGGTGCTGTCACGTCGAGGACGATCGGATCCTGCGTCATGTTCCGTTGGTCAACACCATCCGCCGCCATCATATCGCGCACCACAACACAGCGATCATGATGAACGAGAACATGAACCTGACCTATCCGTTCGCCGACTGGCTGTTCGGCACCAGTGACCTGAACCGTGGCGTGCTGGGTCATCTGTTCAACGGCTATGACACACGCTTCATCCGCCAGGATACGCCGAAGCTGCGCGGCAGTCGCGGGCGGCCGGTGGCGGCGGAATAGAAGGATAGATAGATAGAAGGATGGTTTTCACGATCCGCGTTCGCACGCCACGCAAGCGTAACATCGCCTCCCTGATCGGGGGTTATGTCAGTGCTGTCGGCTGTTTCGTGTTGTGGGTCCTGTGCGCGAGCCAACTGACGCAGTGGCCGCCCAGCGTCGCCGCGATCGTAGCGGGCGTCGCGGTCGCGGCGGCGATCGGCATCTGGATCAGGCTCGCCGACCTCTAGATGGACCGCCTGCTGGTCGCTAACGAACTGCTGCCCGTTGAGACGCTGACGGAGAAAGCCTACCGCGCGCTTGAGGAAGAGATCGTTACCCTGCGCATCCCACCCGGCACCGTAGTCTCCGAGGCGATCCTGAGCCGCCGGCTGGGCGTTGGCCGAACCCCGGTGCGGGAAGCTTCGCAACGCCTCGCGCGGGAATGGCTGGTGGTGATCATGCCGCGGCGCGGGATCGTGGTTGCCGAAATTGACCCGGTTCGTCAATTGCGCCTGCTGGAAGCCAGACGGGAAATTGAGCGGTTTCTGACGCGTGCCGCCGCGCGGCGGGCCACGCTGCCGCAGCGCGCGCGATTTCTGGCGATCGCCGAGGGAATGGATGGGGCAGCGGCGACGGCCGACGACATCGCGTTCATGCGCCTCGACCGGGAGTTCAATCTGCTGGTGCTGGAGGCGGCGGGCAACGAGTTTGCTGCCTCCGCCATGAGCCTGATGAACGGGCTGTCGCGCCGGTTCTGGTACATGCACTACAAAGAGGCAGCGGACCTGCCGCTTGCAGCCCGGTTGCATGCCGCAGTTGCCCGGGCGATCGCCGAGACCAATGAGGTTGGCGCCGGGGAGGGTGCCGACGCGCTGGTCGACTATATCCAGGCGTTTGGCCGCGCGACCATCGGGTAGGGATCAGGATTGCGCGCTTCGTAATTGATCTTTGGGTTGGCTGGATTTTATCGCGATATCCCCGATTAATGATGATTAGGGTTTATGGCGCCGAAGCAAAGACGCGCCGTCCGAGCCTATCTCCCCTCCGGTATTGCTCGCACCCAGGGACTGTCATAATCCCGTTACATTTGTTAGCGGAATGTCTGGGATGCAGGAGGACCGCCCCATATGAATTTGGCAAATTTGCTTCCCCGGCGCATCGCAGCCACGGGCTTTCCGAGGTTTGGCCTTCGACGCCGCCGCGACCGCAAGCTGCAAGTCGCGGCCAAGGTGCGCCGGGTTGCGTTCATGCATGTTCCAAAAACCTCCGGGGTGGCTATTCGGTCCGGCCTGGCTGCGGCTCTCACGCCGAACGTCACGGTAAGCGGATTTGACCGCTGCTCGTTTGATGCATATCAAGATTTCGAGTCGGTCGACCCCAGCATCAGCGGCATGATCTACAGCTCGCCGGCCTCTCTTCCGCCGAGGGCGGACTTGATTGTTGGACATTTTGCCTTTTCAACGTTGCGACAGGCCTATCCGGATGCGCAACTTCTCACTCTCTTGCGCGAGCCTTGTTCGCGCTTGCTGTCGCACTGGTTGTTCTGGCGCCAGCACACCGATGCGGAACTGGCTCCCTGGGGATGCTTGGCAGAGCGCGTGCGGAAAGCCCGTCAGCCGATCGCGGTCTTCCTGAACGACCCAGGGCTGTCATGCCAGACTGATAACCTGATGCTGCGAATGCTGCTGTGGCCGCATCCTTTGCTTCCGTCGGGTCGGTTCATCGATCCGCTGCACGACGCGCGGCTGCTTCGGCAAGCGATGGCTAATCTGCAAGAGTTCGACTTTGTTGATGTTGTGGAAAACGGAGCGGTCGGGGATCGTTTGCAATCCTGGCTTTGTCGTCCGTTCATTTATCCCCGCGCAAATGAGACCAGGCCGATTCCGCAGCAGTTTCGCACCCCGCTGGATCGCGAGTTGACGCCAGAAGTCATGGACCTGCTTGAATTCCGTTCGCGTCTTGATTTTCATCTCTGGGCCGCGATAGCACGGCTTCGCTTCCCCGGCCGGGACATTTCCAAGTTGCGCCACCAAACTATTATCAAGAATGTAGCACGCTATGGCGTCCTAATGGCCTGCTGAGGCCGCAAAAACGTTGAAAGCGTGATCTCTACTCCGCGACCGCGACCTGGCGGCGGGCGATCCGCAGCACCATCAGGGTCGTCATCAGGCAGGCAACCTCGCTCATCAGGAGGGGCTGGGAGATAGCTGCCTGTCAGATAAACGGTCTCATCGGCGCCGACGCCGCGAGCGCACCGCCAATCCGATGGCCGCCGACGTTTCAGGACAAGATCACCGGCGCGTCCCGCTTGCCGCACGGCGCGTTGGTCAGGGTGACCGTCAGTCGGATCGTTGCCACCCAACCCGACGCTGTCAGAGGCGTTCCTGCAGGCTGCTGCCGACCCCATTCTGCCGGTCCGTCGGGGCGGCCAATATCTCGCATCAGATCAGAGAAGCGCGCACTTTGTTTGAAGTGGCCGATTTTTCAGGCGGGAATCGAGATCGCTTCGCGACTCACGCCTCACCGCGATCGGACACTGGTGAGGTGCGGACGGCCCGCAGGTCCAGCACGCGGGGGATCGGCCGGTTGGTTTCGCGGCACAACATCATGCAGGAAGTTCCGATCACGGTGCCGTGGCGGGTTCCGCGACGTGTCATCCCACTTGCCGCCGCCGATCACTGAGTGCCGAAGAACGGTGTGTGCGCGACCGTGGGGACAAGATCAATGACGGCGTTTGGGAACGCCGGGGTCCCCGGTATATCAAAACCGGGCTCGCCGTCCTCCCGCAGCCCGCCGCGACGCAGTCCCTCGGCATAGCGCGCGATGTCCTCGGATCGCGACAGCGGTGAACGCGCCACGGCCTGGCGCACCGAAAAGCGCGGCTCGAGCGCCAGCAGACGGCCCAGAACCTCCGCCGCCTCCCGCGGCCGGTCCATCCAGCCCAACGCGGCGAGATAGCCTTTGTAGGCAGATGAAAAGTATGGATTTATCTCAATCGCGCGCCGCCCCGCCTCGACTGCATTGGGGTAATCCCCGCGCAACAGATGCGGCATGATCAGAGCCATGTCGAAGAAGAAGCCATGTGGATCGGACGGCGAAAGCCGCAGCGCTACGCTGATTCGCCGCAGTGCTTCCTCGTGGCGGCCCAGATAGGAGAGGCAAAGGCCGGAGAAGCACCACGCCAGGGCGAGATTCGGATTCAGCGCGATCGCCCGTTCGTGCAAGGCGCTGGCTTCCTCGGGATGCTTCCCCAGAAACCCCCGGACGTGTCCCGCGAGTGTCAGCGCGCGCGCGTCGCCAGGATCGAGCATCACGGCGCGCTCGGCCAAGCGCGCTGCTTCAGCCGTGGAGGCGACGGGATCTTCTGCCCAGCCCTGACCGACGAACAGCAGGTCCCAGTAGGCCAGCCAACCGTGTGTGACGGAGCTTCCGGGGTCGGCCTGCAGCGACATCTCCAACAGCTTGCGGGCACGCAGGAAACTGTCCCGTTCCATGAGGTATATCGCCGGGAGGGCCTGCAGCAGCAAATCCTGTGCGGTCAGATCATGCGGCACAGTCGATGCATTGCGCCGGGCCTCGTGCTGCATCAGTTCCGGGTCGACCTGCGCGACGATCGCCGCGCCCAGCTCGTCCTGCACGGCCAGCGCATCTGTCATCTCGCGGTCGAACCGGCCGGCCCAGACGATCTCGCCACCAGCCCGCATGTCGATCAGGCGCACGATGATCCGAACCCGGCCAGCGCCGCGCTGGATTGTCCCATCCAGAATCAGGTCCGCTTCGATGCCCGGCCACGTCCCGTCGCCCATTTCCGCGAGGGAACCAGTAACATCGTGAATGACGCCGCGCCTAGCGGGCCAGAGTTTGGCTGGCAGGCAGGAGATCCAGCGGAACCGCGAAAGGCCGGCGCAGATTTCCTCCGCCAGACCGATCCCAAGCCCGTCGTCTCGATCCTCCCCGATCGTCCGCAGCGGCAGGACTCGCAATCGCAGTGTTGTTCGTTCGGGCCGTCCTGCGGGCTTGGGGGGCGCGAGAATCAGTGCCGGCGCCTCCGACAGTTGCCCGGGCCGACCCGGCCCCGAGGAGTTTTGCCCCAACTGGCTCTGCCCCGATTGGGCCTCGGCGCGAATGCGCGCCATCAGTTCCTCGGTCTCCGGCGAAGGACGCAGGTCCGACGTCTCGGCAAGAACACTGCGGCACCGATCGTAAGCGCCGAGTGCGGCCCGCGTATCGCCCATCTCGGCATGGCAGCGCATGAGGGTCCGCCAAGCCCCCTCGTGCTTGCGGTCGACAAGCAAGATCTGCTCCGCCGCCTCGATCGCCAGAAGCGGGTCATCGCACTGAGCCAGAAAACTCTCACCGATGGTTCGACGGATGCGAACGAAGCGGCTGCGTTCCTCGTCCAACCAGCGATCGAACGCCGGATCGAGACCCCCGAGATCCTCGAGCAGCACAGCCTCATACCCGTCGAGCGAGTCCGCGGAAACCCGGGCGGATTGCGTCAGCGACAATGCATCAATGTCGAGGTCCGCGCCGCGTAGCGATAAATGATGCCTATCAGCGATGAAAACGTGACCCCACGGTTCGCTCAGCGTGTCTTGCAACTCGTGCACGCTCTGCCGCAGTGACGCCCGCGCCTGCTCGTTTTCCCGCCTGCTCCACAGCAGGCCAGCGAGGTGCACCCGCAGGACAGGCTTCGGACTGGCCAGTGCCAGCACCGCCATCAGGGCGCGAGTCTTCCGCGTCCGCGGCAGAAAAGCTTGGCCCTTGTCGTCACCGACCGTCATGTGCCCAAACAGTCGCAGGCGTAGCCGGGAACCACGATCCGCAGACGCTGGGGGAATACGGGGGTATGCAGCTTCTCGCAGAATGGCGCCCCCCTCCTCAGACGATGGCTGTTTTCATGGAGGCCCCACAACTTTAGCGCGTGCTATATTCCAGTTTGTATCGAACTAAATGCGGTACAGCAATATGTCTGCGTGGGGAAACATCAGGAATTCGCGTCGCGGCCAACCGTATCCAGCGGTGACGCGAGCCGGATTTTCCCCGTTAGGCGCCATTCGAACAAAATCATTTTGTTGATGCCGGTCTTGGTGACAGGCTTTCGCCGATCCCTCAATATCCGCATGGACGGCCAAGGGGAAACTGTGTGGTCCGAGCCCTGACACGAGCGCAGCGATCCGAGGCGACGACCCATCCGTGGCGCCGCCGCGTTGCCGGCATTGCACTTTGCGCGGGCATCGCGGTTTTGGCCTTGATCGGCGGTAGATTCGCGCCATTGATCGGCGCACCGCTGTTCGCCATCGCCATTGGTGTGCTCCTTGTCAACGGCTTTCCGGTCTTGGCCCTGCAGAAATCGTTGCAGATATCCGACACCAGCACGATGTGCCTGAAGGGTGGTATCGTATTGCTGGGGGCAAGTCTCGACCTCGGTGATATTGTTCATACCGGACTGAGTTCGCTGCCTCTGCTGGCGGTTACCATGGGGTCTGGACTGACCTGCGCGCTGTGGTTCGGCCGGGCCCTGCACATCGACTGGCGCATGCGCTGTCTGATCGGCATCGGCACGACGATCTGCGGCGCCTCCGCTATCGCCGCACTGTCGCCAGTGATCCGCGCCAAGGCCGAGGAAATCGCCTACGCTGTGACTGTTGTCTTCTTCTTCAACATGATCGCCGTGTTCACATTCCCGGCGCTCGGCCACTTGCTGGGCCTGAGCGATCACGGCTTCGGCGTGTGGGCGGGAACCGCAGTGAACGACACCTCGGCCGTGGTGGCAGCCGGTTTCGCTTTCAGCCCGGCCGCCGGAACCACGGCAACGATCGTCAAGCTGACGCGCACCACCCTCATCATCCCATTGGTGTTGGGGTTCGGGCTCGCACTGCCGTTCCTGGTCAGGCAGCAGGAGGCGAACTCCTGGTCGTTGGCCAGGCGGGCCTGTGCGGCGCTACCAACTTTCGTCGTTCTGTTCGTGCTAGCAGCGGCGGCGAACACGACCGGACTGATCGGGGCCCATGCCGAGCAGGTGCAGATGCTTGGCCGTCTCGTCATGATCGTGGCTCTGGCGGCAGTGGGCCTGCAGGGGCACTGGCGGGCCTTCGTCGGCGCGGGCAGCCTGCCGCTGGTCCTGGGCCTGGTGACCTGGTTGGTGGTCGCGGTGTCCAGTTTGGCGGTGCAAGCATGGACTAACATGCTTTAATTCCTAGATAAATCGGGATGAGCAGGTAATTTTCACTAAAACAGGAAAATTATCTTGACTACGGCTTTTAATCCGGATAAGTCTAGCTGCGTCAACGGGACAATCGCGTCTTGCGAGCCACAAAGCCTGAAAGTCCGGGGCGATTATACTGCTCGCCGGCCTTTCGTCCAAACCAGCCGGTGTAGACCCCGGCTCAGTCTCACGAAGAGCAACATAGACGTCTGGAAAAGGGCAGTCCGCATCCGCGGGCTGCCCTGCTTCTGTTGGCACGTTTCAACTCGATAGGAGATTCCAATGCTGTTTTGTGCGAAGGCCGATACTGCCGCTGTCCAGACCGCCGATGCCGGCAAAATCCGCCTGGGCGGCGGCTTCCGCCTCCCGGCGACCACAGCCGACACCGGCAAGATCCGCCTGGGCGGCGGCTTCCGCCTGCGGGCGGCCACCGCCGACACCGGCAAGATCCGTCTCGGCGGCGGCTTCCGCCTGCCGGTCGCCAACGCCTGAACACTTGGATCGATTTGACGCGATCCTGACGGCTCCGCCTGAAGGCTAACGCCTTCGCCGTGCGGGCCAACCCATGGCCTTCGCCGTGGGCCAACCCACCAGACCGACCTGACAGACCATGGCATGCGCCACTGGCGATGTCCGGCGACGCTGCGGTCTCGCGGCGACGCGATCCTGCTCGCCACCGATGGGTCTGTTCTGGTGGGTCCTTTTTTGGCCGCCATAAGGTGCCCCTCGATGACCGTCGTCTGGGATCCAATTGTCCGCTTTCACCTGCTCACCAGTCGCGGACGGCCGCCGATACGGGCGGATCGGTCCGCCTGTGGGACCTTGCCGATGCGGGCAGTTCGCTACTGCGAGGCGCTCACCAGTGCCACGGCGTTTGGCTGGTGGCTGTTTCCGCCGATCGACGTCGAGATGCTATGGGACGGCACCGAGATTTTCTGGCGCTGCGACGAAGCGCCGGACTGGATGCCACTGTTGCCCTCGGCTCAGTTGCCAAATTACGCGGCCGAGTTCGATGCGATCGCGCCGGACGCGCTTAAGGGGTGCTCACCGCCCTTCCTGACCTCGCTGCCGGAGCCAGGAAGCGTGCAGCTGTGGACCGGGCTCATCGCCCAGACCGCGCCGGACTGGCACCTGCTCGTGCGCTCGCCGGCCAACATGCCGCAGGCCGGCGGAATTTGCCTGTTCGAGGGCATTGTCGAAGCCGACCGATGGTTCGGACCGCTGTTCACCAACATGCGGTTCACTCGCAGTCACATGCCGGTCCGGCTGCGTGCGGATTATCCGCTCGTCCAGGTCCAGCCGGTGCCGCGTCATATCTACAACAACACCACGCTTGACCGGATGGATGTGACGCCGGGTCCGTCGGCACTGACGCCGGAGCACTGGGACGCCTATCAGGCCTCGATCGTTGAGCCCAACAGCAGGCCAAACCGGCCTTTTGGCGCCTACGCCATAACCGCCCGCAAGCAGCGGCACCAGTGAGCACGCCGATAGGAACAAGCGGTAGGGGCTCGTCTGGCGCCGCCGCGCGAACGAACGGCCGTCGCTCCATCACACCGGGATGAGCCGCATGCAGCCGGCGCGGCGGCCGGCGTTGAACAGGAACTGGACGATCTGGCCCGCCATCGGAAACTCGCTGGTGCTGGTGACCGATGTTAGGCCCCAGACGGTCTGGACGGCGTCTGCCGCGCCCATCATCACCGCATCGCCGGCGGTCAACAGCAGGATCGGCAGATCCCGGCTATGGCGCGCGACCTGCTTCATGGTATGAAAACCGTCCTGAGATTCGCCATCGATATCGGTGACGACCGCTATCGGACGGTGGGTCTGAAGAACGCTCTCCAGATCCCCGCCGGCGGCGACAACCTCGATCCTCAGGTCGAGGAATTCGCAGACCGGCGCAAGCTTCTCGACCGTCGCCGGGTCGTCGCTGACGATCGCAACGAGACCTTGTCTCGCGGGGGCGGTCCCCAGGAACGCTCGATCCGGTGAAAAGTGCCGACCCGCGACCATGTTCATGGCGTATCTCGCCTTCTGCGAGCGAACCCGGTTTTACCAGGCAACGATCACATATTGGTGAAGCGACCTGAATACGTATAGACGCTTTGCAAATAACTCTGCGTCGGTTTGCGATATTATTCCGTGAATGATCGTCAAACGCAGGTTCAGGCAGTGCCCCGATTCAAACATGGGCCCGATCGAGGCGGGCGGGTGCCAGCACCCGCGGCCATCTTCGCCTCGTCACGGATTGACCGCCTCACCGGGAAGCAAGCCCCAAAACGCGCCGCGCCGCAGGTATCCCCGGTACGGCCCGCTCTGCACGTCGCACCAGTCGGATGCAGCGGCACATGACCGGATCCGGCCAATCACCCCGGGTTTGAGAATCGCCACGGCCGACGCCGTGTCGCTGGCATCGGAGCGCAGCGTCGCATCCATTTTCTCCACGATAAAGCTCCGCCGCCCCATCAAGGTCGCTTGGTGAACCCACCCCTGAATTCCGTCTGGATCGCGTACCCAGCGCCAGACATCGAACTCCCGCTCGATCTCGACCGGCAGGTCGCGCCGCTTGTAGACCCACTCGATACGATAGCGCGTGCCCGGCCCAGCGCGCATGTTCACGTCGTCGGCGCGGAGTGAGGCAAAGCGCGGCAGCCTCGCAGCGACTCCCTCGGGCTTCTCTGGATCGGGTAATTTCTCGACCGGGGCGGCCGCGGGTGCCTCGGGCGGCGGAGCGACCGGGACCGGAGGCGTCGGGTTTGCTGAGGCTGCGGGTTGGGTGGCGGGTTGAGCAGCAGGTCGGGTGGCGGGTTTGTGTGGATGAACGGGGCCGTGAGGTGGGACCACCGGCGTCTTTGCCGGCGTCGGGCCAGATTTCTGGACAGGCGCCCTCGGCGTCTTCGCGGCCTGATCATGCCCTGGGCTGGCGGGTGGTTGCAGCGTGCTGGACGACGTTTGTGCTCGGGCCGCGCCAACGTCTGCTGCGGCTAGAACACACGCCGATACCCATAGAACCCGAAGGGGAACACGCATACGTCATCACTGCCAAGTCCCGACGAATCGGGTCAAGCGCGAGCGTCATGCTGGCTCAAATCGTGATGATCTGACCGCCCCCGATCGCCGCGAGGAACGTCGCGATACCAGCCACTTCCACGTTGGGCAGCAAGCCGGCGGCATCAAACTCTTCCGCCTTCAGCCCAGCCTCGCAGGCGATGAACCGCACGCCCATCTCGGCACAGGCATCCCGCAGGGCGTCCAGGCCCGCGACCCCGCGCGCCCGGATGCGACCGTCCCGCGCGGCATCAGACAATCCCGACCAATCGCGGAACAGCGCGAGGCATCCTCGGTTGGTCGCGAACAGGGTCACCGCGCGGCCGAGGGCCGCCGCCCCAGAGGCGACGACGAAGGCGTAGTGCGCCCTGTCGTGCGAACCCGACAGCAGCAGGATGCCGAGGGGCGCCTCAGACGGCACAGGCCGGGCTCTCCGGATCGCCGTGGGCACTGAGATCCTTGATCGTCGCCCCTGGCCCGCACAGGGCGCAAGTCGGGTCCGGACGCAGCCTGATCGTGCGGAAGCGCGTCGCCAGTGCGTCCCAGACCAGCAACCGGCCCGACAATGTGTCGCCAATGCCCAGAATTTCCTTCAATACCTCCGTCGCTTGCAACGTGCCCATCACGCCGGTCACCGCACCCAGCACGCCGGCTTCACTGCATGTCGGCACGGTTCCAGGCGGCGGAGGCTCGGGATACAGGCACCGGTAGCAGGGGCCACCCTGGTGCGGCTTGAACACCGAAAGCTGGCCCTCGAAGCGCAGCACGGCGGCTGAGACCAGCGTGCACCGGGCCAGCGCGCAGGCATCAGCGATTAGGAAACGCGACGGAAAATTGTCGGTGCCGTCGCAGACGATGTCGTAGCGGGCAACGAGGTCCAGCGCGTTCGCGGCGGTCAGGCGCGTCGGATACGCCTCGACCTTGAGGTCGGGGTTGATCGCCGCCGCAGCGGCCGCGGCCGAAGCGACCTTCGCCACGCCGATCCGCTCGGTGGTATGCGCGACCTGTCGCTGCAGATTGGACAGATCCACCACGTCGGCGTCGATGACGCCGATCGTGCCAATCCCGGCCGCGGCGAGATACAGCATCACCGGCGAGCCCAGCCCACCGGCGCCGACCACCAGCACGCGGGCCGCCCGCAGCTTCGCCTGGCCAATTCCACCCACTTCCTGCAGCAGGATGTGGCGAGAGTAGCGCTGAATTTCGTCTTCCCGGAAGTCAAGGTCCATGATGTTCATGATAGGATGGCACTGCGCGACTGGACAGAGGACTGATGACGCAACACAGCCAGACTGAAGACACCGCCCTTGTGCTGTTTTCCGGCGGCCAGGACTCGGCGACCTGCCTGGCGTGGGCGTTACGACGCTACGTGCGGGTTGAAACGGTTGGCTTTTACTACGGGCAGCGCCACGCGGTCGAGATGGATTGTCGCGAACCCACCCGGCAGGCGCTGGCGTCGGCCAGGCTGGGCATGGACCACGTGATCGATCTGGCTGTGACGATCGGCGGCCTTGGCGAGACCGCACTGACGGCCGGCATCGCGATCGAGATGGGCCAGGGCGGACTGCCCAACACGTTCGTGCCCGGGCGCAATCTGCTGTTTCTGACCTGCGCCGCCGCTATCGCTTACCGCCGCGGCCTGCGGCGCATCGTGGCGGGCATGTGCGAGACGGACTATTCCGGTTATCCGGATTGCCGCGACGACACCATCAAGGCGATGCAGCTGGCACTCAACCTTGGCATGGAGCGGCGGTTCGTGCTGGAAACGCCGCTGATGTGGCTGGATAAGGCGGCGACCTGGGCGCTGGCGGCGAGCCTGGGGGGACAGTCGCTTGTGGATGTCATTCGCGAACGCACCCATACCTGCTACCTGGGCACGCGCTCGGTTTGCCATCCCTGGGGGTATGGCTGCGGCACCTGCCCCGCCTGCCTGTTGCGCGCGCAGGGGTGGGAGCGGTGGCGGGCTGCCGGCCGTCCGCGCTACGGTTCGGATGATGATATTTCCCGACAGGAGAGTGCTGAATGAAGACGGTTCTTGCGTTTGCGATGCTGACCGCGACGCTGGTCACGTCCGGGGCCTGGGCGGCGCAGCCGATTTCCATCCGCGCCAATACCGCCGGTGATCTGGCCGAGGATTGTGGGGTCGGCCCGCGCGAACCGGCCGCCGATGCGAAAATAAACTTCTGCGTCGGCTTCGCGCAGGGGGCAATCGACGTCGAACTGCACGATGCGGGTGAGAAAAAACCGTTCTGCATCCCCAGGCCGGGACCGACACGCGAGGCAACCATGAGGGAATTCGCCAATTGGGTTCGCACGATTCCCGAGCGCCGCTCGATGCCGGCGGCAGAGGGCTTGTTCAAGTTTATGGCGGAGCGCTTCCCCTGCAAATGATCCGCCCCGCTCTCGTCCGACCCGCCGAACGCGGGTTGCCATGACAGACACCGTGGTCGTGACCTTTGCTCTCCGCCCCGCCGAACGGGCGGTAATTGCCGATGCCCTCGGTGGCGCTGCGCAAGCGGTCTATCTCGCTGATCTGGACGAGACGGCTCGGACTGAGGCCCTGCGCGATGCCGCCGCGATTTTGGCCCGTGATACCGGCCGGGACCTGCGTCCGGGCGAGGCCGATCACATCCGATCGGCACGACTGATCCAGTTCATCTCAGCCGGCGTGGACTTCGTGAAACTGAGCGCCCTGCCCGCCGGCGTTCCGGTGGCGAGCAACGGCGGGGCCTACGCCGACTCCATGGCGGAGCATGGATTGGCGATGACCTTGGCCGCGGCCAAGCGTCTGCTCATCGAGCATGCGGCGCTGACAAGGAGGGAATTCAACCAGCAGGCACGGAACCGGACACTTGCCGGAAAGACGTGCGGCATCCTTGGCTTCGGCGGCATCGGCGTCGCCACCGCGAGGCTGATGCGAGCGATCGGCATGCGCATTCACGCGATCAACCGCCGCGGGCGGTCCGATGAACCAACCGACTGGATCAGTGGTGTTTCAGCACTCGACACCTTGCTTGCGGAAGCGGACGTACTGATCGTCTGCACGCCGCTCACGCCCGCCACCAGGGACCTCATCGGGGCGCGCGAGCTAGCGTTGATGAAGCCGGACGCCATCCTGGTGAACCTGGCCCGCGGCGAGATCATCCAGGAAGCGGCGCTGTTTGAACACCTGCGGACGCATCCGGATTTTTTCGCCTGTATCGACGCCTGGTGGGTGGAGCCGGTGCGTCACGGCACGTTCCGGATGGATCATCCGTTTCTGTCGCTGCCAAATGTTGTAGGCTCGCCGCACAATTCGGCCTCGGTTCCGGGCATGACCGCCACCGGCCTGCACCGGGCGATGGCAAATATTCTGCGGGTGCTGGCGGGACACGCGCCGCACCATGTTCTGCGCCCGGATGAGCGGATGAACTGAGGCCAGGGCCCGGTCCTGGCGCGCCATGCGCGCGGTACCACGTGTTCGAAAAGTATCTTAACCGGATCTTAACACTGGTTCCGGCACGATCTTGACGACGTGACAGCAGGGGCGTGCGTTGCTCAAGTTCAACACCGGGCACACCGAACTGGAATATCCGGAGATTTCGGATGCGTTTTTCATCAGTCTCATCGAGAAAGTCAGGCATCATACATTAACGTTCGGTGCCGGCGTCGAGGCTCCCTGGGCGCTATACCAGTCGATCGAATATATCGTCCGCAACGACATCGCGGGCGACATCGTCGAATGCGGGGTCTGGTCCGGCGGTTCGATGCTGCTCGCGGCACACGCGCTGATGCATTTCGGCGATACATCGCGGCGCATCTACCTGTACGATACGTTCGCCGGCATGCCCAGGCCCGACGCCATCGATGCCCGTTGGGATGGGGTTCCGGCCCTCCCCACCTGGCAGCATTACCAGCGGAACGGGCGGCTTTGGGGTTATGGCGGCACGGAAGACCACGTCAAAGACGTCATTTATGCGTCTGGATACCCCACGGAGAACTTCGTCTTCGTTCGTGGCAAGGTGGAAGATACCCTGCCTGGGACGCGACCCGAACAAATCAGCCTGCTGCGTCTGGACACTGATTTCTACAGTTCCACCTATCATGAGTTGGTGCATCTCTATCCACGGCTGCAGGTCGCTGGCATTCTTATCATCGACGACTACGGCGCATACCGGGGCGCGAGGATCGCGGTGGATCAGTTCATTGCTGAAAACCGATTGAAATTGTTTCTTTCTCGCGTCAACACCTCGGTACGACTTGCAGTAAAGCCGGCTACGTAGCCTTAACCCGGACAACAGAGTTCAGGCAAGCGCTCGGGATTAAACGACGTGCTAACCGCCCCCTTCGAGCAGCCGGACGAAGGCGAGCAACTGCGATGCCTCGACGTCGGAAACGGCGACGTAAGATAGCCCCCCCATGCGCCATCGGACGATGTTGAAACCGTCGCGCTTCTCCGCGTGCGTCGCCAGGTCGGATCGCTCGCTCGTCACAAAGGCAAATAAGTTGATCACATGCTTGTCGCGCCGATAGACGATGGCAGCGGCGCGATGACCGTCGACATAATCCAGCCGCCCACCGACCAGCGGATACCCCTCAGCGCCAAGATCCTTGACCGTCGGCGACAGGTCCAGTCGTGCGGACAACCAGGGCTTGACCGTATGCTGATCGCTCGTTGGCACATCCGTCAGATGGTCGGCCATCAGTGACCGGACATGATCCGCGACCACGTCGGTCAGTAACGGATCCGGTGCCGGAGTCATCCGAGTAACCGCCAGCGTCAGCGCAACGCCGGCAATGCCGCCGGCCAACGCGGCGCCCGCGAACCCTGGTTGAAGCAGTCGCCGGCGGCTGACCGGCAGCGCCTCCCGTGGGAGGGCGGACCCGATTCGCGCCGCCAGGGCCGGAGGGGCGCGATGCACGGTCAGGTTGGTACGCAGCACGGTGCGCATCGCCTGCATCACCTCCAGTTGCCCCAGGCACGATGGACACATAGCAACGTGTCGCCCGACCAGGTAACCACGAAGCGGGCCCAACTGGCGGTCCACATAGGCAGGGAGCAGGCGGTGGGCGTTGTCGTGGTTCATGGCTTCTTCTCGTTGTCGACCCAGGCCCTGCGCAACGCCAACCGGGCGCGGGACAGGCGGGACATCACGGTGCCTGCCGGGATCGCGGTGACTGCTGCGATCTCCTTGTAAGAGAGGTCCTCGATTTCGCGCAGAACCAGGACTTCGCGGTATTCCGCCGGCAACTGGGCCATCAGGTTATTCAGGGTCTCGCTGTCGACCCGATCCAGCAGCATTGCCTCCGCGCTGGGCGCCGGGTCCGCCCAGTCCATATCGGCCGGCGCGGGCTGGAATAAGGCCCGCCCAGAGCGATTATCCTTCAGCCAGTCGAGAAAGCTGTTGCGCACAATGGTCAGCAGCCAAACCCGGAAATTGTCGCCGCGGAATGCATCGAGGTAGCGGAAGGCGCGCAGATAGGCGTCCTGAACGACGTCCTCGGCATCGGCGGTGTTTCCGGTGAGCCAGCGAGCCAGGTTGAACGCCGCATCGAGATGCGGCATCGCCAGCAGTTCGAAACGTCGGGTCCGGCCGTCGGCCGCCATGGCATTATCCCATCCGAAGCGATGACCATACCCGCAACACCGTCATTTTATTCCCGGTCAAAAATCTTTTTTCCAGCAGGAATAACGTCCGGCCGATCCCGGTAATGCGGTCGGAGTAACCTGGAGAACAATTCAATGACGCCCGATACGTACAACCCCGCGCGACGGGGCTTCCTCAAATGCATGACCTGGGCAGGCAGCGCCATGGTCTGGACCGTGGCCGGCGGCATCCCGCGGGCGCACATCATCGGACAGACGCTGGCTGCGGAGACGGGCTTCACCTTCGCCCAGGTCAGCGACAGCCACCTGGGCTTCAACAAGCCGGTGAATACCGACGTTACCGGCACCTTTAAGCAGGCGCTGGATCAGGTCACCGCGATGGACGCCAAGCCGGCGTTCCTGATCCACACCGGCGACATCACGCATCTGTCAGCCGGCGAACAGTTCGACACGGCCGCGCAGTTGCTCGCAGCAACAAAGTTGCAGACCTACACCGTGCCGGGCGAGCACGACATTCTGGAAGACGACCGCAAAAGCTATCTGAACCACTACGGGAAGGGGACGCAAGGCGACGGCTGGTACAGCTTCGACGCCCAAGGCGTTCACTTCATCGGCCTGGTCAATGTCGTCAATCTGCAAGGCAATGGCCTCGGCGATCTGGGTAACGAGCAGTTGGAATGGCTGGAAAAGGACGTGAAGCGATTGCCTTCAAGCACGCCGATCGTGGTGTTCGCGCACGTGCCGCTGTGGATCGTCTACCAGGATTGGGGGTGGGGCACGAAGGACGGCGCGCAGGCGCTCACATACCTGAAGCGTTTCGGCTCAGTGACCGTTCTCAACGGGCACATCCATCAAGTCATGCAGAAGGTCGAGGGCCATGTTGCCTTCCACACCGCACGCTCCACCGCGTTTCCCCAAGGGGTGCCCGGTGTCGCCAAAGGACCCGGCCCAGCCCCAGTGCCGCCCGGCGAACTGAAGACCTTCCTGGGCACCACGCGGGTCAGCCAGGTGACAACCAAATCG
>DASYBP010000500.1:0-3014 GCA_036500715.1 Rhodopila sp. | reverse complement strand
GTGCCAAGCGCGCCTGGAGGCGGTGCGGACGCCTGAACCGGCCGTCGTGGCGCCAGACTTCACCGGCCTGGCGGACGATCTCGATGCTGCATGGAATGCGCCAGGCGTGACCATGTGCACGCGCCAACGGCTTCTGCGCGCCCTGGTCACCGGCATCATTGTCGATGTCGATGACGCGACGCGCGAGGTCGTCCTGACAATCCATTGGCGCGGCGGCCAGCACTCACAATTGCGGGTCCGCAAGCCGAAGTCCGGCGAGCATGGCTGCCGCACCCCGACGAGGCCCTCGCGGTGATGCGGACCATGGCGACCCGATGGTCGGACGAGGACATCGCCGCATCCTTGAACCGGATGGGAATGTCCACCGGTCAGGGAAAAACCTGGACTGCGCACCGAGTCAGCTCGGTGCGCAGGGTGAACGGCATCCATGCCTACCGTTCGGCCGAGAAGAACGGCGACTGGATTACGATGACTGAGGCCGCCACGAGGCTCGGAGTAACGCACCACCGCATCCGCCGGCTTATTAAAGGCGGCATCCTCCCTGCCGACCAGGTTGTGCCGGGCGCTCCTTACCAAATCCGTGCCGACGACCTGCAACAGGAAAGGGTGGCCGCCGCGATTGGCCGAACAGGTCGTCCGTGTCGCATCATGCCGGCAAACCAACTTCCAATGTTCTCAGACACTTGAACAAGAGGGGCATAATGAACGCCACAGCGCAAGGCGCGCTCGGCGGGATTGTTGTCGAGCGCCAGGCGGCCGTCGTCGAAGCAGCGCACCAGCGCGGTCCAGCGCGCCCGCATATAACGGAATGCTTGGGCGAGCTCGGATTTGCGGGAGAGCTGGCGCACGGTGGTCTCGGCCCAAGCGGCCAGTGCCTCGGCAATCGGCTTTGACTGGAGCTGGCGCTGCTGTCGTCGGCGGTCGGGCGGTGATCGGTTGATGGTCTTCTCGACTACGTAGAGTTGGCCGATGCGATCGAGCGCTTCTTTGGCAATAGGTGAGCCGGTGGCGGCTTGGACATCAAAGAATTTGCGCCGCACATGTGCCCAGCAGCCAGCCTCGCCGATCCGACCGCCGGCGAAGAGTTCATTGAACCCGGCATAGCCGTCAGCGTGAATGACGCCGCGAAAGTCCTTCAGATGCGTCTGCGGATGCTCGCCCTTGCGATCGGGCGAGTAGAAGAACAGGGCCGCTGCCGGCCGCGAGCCGGCAAACGGTCGCTCATCGCGAACGTAGGTCCATAACCGGCCGGTCTTGGTCTTGCCGGTACCCGGCGCCAGGACCGGCACCGGTGTGTCGTCGACATGCAGCGTGTCGCTGGCGAGGACGTCGGCAGCGAGGGCGTCGATCAGCGGCTGCAGCGCCGCCGCGGTCGCCCCGACCCAGCCGGATAGGGTCGAGGTCTCCAGGCTCACCCCATCGCGGGCGAAGATCTCGGCCTGGCGATAGAGCGGCAGGTGGTCGTCGTACTTCGACACCACGATATGGGCCAATAGCCCCGCCCCGGCTCGCCCGCGGGCGATCGCGTGGTCTGGCGCCGGCGCCGCCACTACCGTGTCGCAGGCCCGGCAGGATAGTTTCTCGCGAATGTGCCGGACGACTTTGAACCGACCCGGCACGTAATCGAGGGTCTCGGTCACCTCATCGCTGATCTTGCGCAGCGCACCGCCGCAACTGGGACAGGTACACGGTGCGGGATGCCTCAGGTCCTCTCTAGGCAGGTGTTCGGGCAACGCGCGCCGCACCGGCTTCTGCGTTTCGGCCGCGGTCTCGACTGTCGCGGCCACTGTCGGCGATGCCGTCGCCAGCCGTTCCGCCTGGTCGGTCTCCAACGTTTCGAGCGCCAGCTCGAGCTGCTCGGTCTCGCGCGCCAGCTGCTCCGAGGAGCGGCCAAATTCGGCCCGCCAATAACGGGCCAGCTGGAATTTCAATCGGGCGATCTCGGCCTGGGCAGTCAACCAATCCTGCGCCATTGCGGCAATGATGCTCTTCAGTGCAGCGGGGTCGTCGGGCAGATTGTCGGGCGCGATCGGCACGCCCCCAGTGGATCAGAGCCGCAGCCCCTTGGGTTGGCTAAATCATCGGTTGAGTCAATTTGCCGCACTCCGTCGTCGACCTAGTCAGCCGGCCAGCTCCGGCCGCCACGTTCGCCGCGGCATCCGCCAGTCGATCCCCTCAAGTAGCATCGATAGTTGCGCCCGGCTCAGCACCACCATGCCCTCCTCGGCGCGCGGCCACACGAATCGCCCACGCTCCAGCCGCTTGGCGAATAGGCACAGGCCATCGCCATCCCACCACAACAGCTTGACCAGATCACCGCGCCGGCCGCGGAAGCAAAATACGTGACCGGAGAACGGATCCTGCCCGAGCACTGTCTGCGCCTGCGCCGCCAGGCTGTCGAAGCCCTTGCGCATGTCGGTGGCGCCCGCCGCAAGCCATAACCGGGTACCCGCCGGCAGAGAGTTCATCGCAGCAGTTCAATCACCTGCCGCAGCGCCTCGGCGCTGACCTCGCCGCGCAGGCGCACCCGTGCCCCACAGCCAAACACGATCTCGATGACGCCCTCGCGATCCGTCCGCCGCGACTGACCGTCATCAGGCGCGATTTCGACCGGCACCATGGCGCCGCTTTCGACCACCGCCTTCGGCAACAGCTGCCGCCGCCATCTGAACAGTTGGTTGCTGTTCACATCATGGCGCCGAGCAACGGTCGACACCGACGCTCCCGGCGCCTGCGTCTCCGCCACCATCTGGCGCTTCGACGCTTCCGAATACTGTCGACGCTTCGGCGCGCCCGCCTCCTGCTTAGTGTCCACTAAGTCGGTAGTGGACACTTGTTCTACTCGATCCGCCATCCGCTGATCATTAATCACGGTTCAGCGGCAGGCGCTCCTCACCGAGCCATTACCTTCCCATCCCTCCCGCGACCTCTGGATCCGGGAACGCCTGCGCAGCAACTAATTCCGGCGCACGGTTTCGAGCTCTAGCTCTACCGATAGCTGCGCATGACCTCGA